>JBGPJS010000274.1:0-5729 GCA_041485505.1 Gemmatimonadota bacterium
CATCCGATGCATCTCCACGGGGTCTACTACGAGGTGGACAGCCGGGGCAGCTGGGCGGCCGACACGATCTACTCGCCCGCTGCGCGGCGTCTGGTGGTGACCGAACTGATGCAGCCCGGTGCCACCATGGCGGTACGCTGGTCTCCGGCGCGGCCCGGGAACTGGATTTTCCATTGTCACTTCGCGTATCACGTCTCCACCTACCTCTACCGCGCAGCCCACGCCGAGGGCGCCGGCCACGACGCGATGACAGGAATGTCGGGGCTGGTGCTGGGCATCGAGGCCAGGCCACGGCCGGGCCAGCTCTCGGAGCCGTCGAGCTCCGAGCGGCGCCACTTGCGGTTGCTGGTGCAGTCCGCCCCCCACCGCTTCGGCAGTGAACCAGGATTCGGATTCGTGCTGCAGCGGGACGGGCGGGCGCCGGCGGCCGACTCGATCGAAATTCCGGGCACGCCGTTGGTACTCCGCCGAGGTGAGCCGGTGGCCATCACCGTGGTCAATCATCTGGCCGAGCCGACGGCGGTCCACTGGCACGGGATCGAGCTGGAGAGCTATCCCGACGGCGTGCCGGGCTGGAGCGGGGCGCCGGGCCACCTGCTGCCTCCGATCGCGCCAGGCGATTCCTTCACCGCGGAGTTCACTCCCCCACGGTCCGGGACCTTCATTTACCACGCGCACATCGACGAGACCAGGCAACTCCGTGCCGGGCTGGCCGGAGCGCTGATCGTCCTGGATTCGGGACAGACATTGGATCCGGAGCGGGACCGGACCTTCCTGGTGAGTTCGGCCGGAAGCACAACCGATCCGGCGGGACAGTCTGCGCCGGGGCTGGTGAACGGCAGCACCGACCCCTCACCGCTCGACCTGAGGGTCGGAGTGACGTACCGGCTGCGCCTGATCAGTATCCATCCCGACTGGCGCGTCACCTTCTCACTGCTCTCCGACACCGCCATCGCGAGGTGGCGACCGGTGGCCAAGGACGGTGCGGCCCTCCCTCCTGCCCAAGCGACCCTCCGTCCGGCCTGGCTGCTCACCGGGCCCGGCGAGACCGCCGATTTCGAATTCACGCCCAGCACTGCGGGGCCGATGCGACTGGAGGTGAAGACTCTGCTGCCGGGCTGGTACATTCCGGTGCCGATTCGGGTGCACGCCGCAGGGGTGCGGTAGAAGTCGGCTGGCCCTCGGGAGGTGCTCGACGGTGGATGCGATCTTCCGTATAATGGCTGGGCTGATCGAACAGCCGTGGCTGGCCGCGGTACCTGGGCTCGGGTTCTTCACTCTTTACCGGATTTCGCGAAGGCCGCTGGTCCTGGCTGCCGCCCTCGCCTGGCTCATCTATCTGCCCTACGAATACGCGATGAAGCTCCGCATCCTCTGCCCTGGCGAGTGTAACATTCGCATCGATCTATTGGTCCTCTACCCGGGGTTACTCCTGCTCTCGCTGGTTGGCGGGGTGGCGTTCGTGAGGGCCCGGGGCAAGCAGAGACCGTGAACGGAGGAACCGGGTGGTCGTGAGGCGTATCCGCTGGGGCCGGATCGGTGTCGTTTCGCTCCTGGGTGGAACCGGCCTCCTCGGGCTCGGCGCTATCCTCCCGCTTCCTCGAGGCCTGGATGGAGCCACCTTCTGCTACCCTCTCATTGGCCCGGTGCAGCGATTCGACCCCCGGTTAACCGGTGCCGCGGGCGCGATCGTGCGCGCCCATGAGGCGGTGCATGCGACCCAATGCCACCGGCTCGGTTTCATGCGACGGGTGGCCCGGCAACTGACGACGCAGGGCCGACTCGGCCTTGAGGCGGAGGCCTACTGCGCGCAGGGACAGTACGAGGTCTCGACCGGCGCTTCCGCCTATCCGGTGTACCAGCGGCTGGTGGACGAACTGCGCTATACCGGCCGATGGTTCGCGGGACTGTCGGAGGACACCATCCGCGCCGCCCTCGCTGGAGCCTGCCCGTCGCTGGCCCGGGCAGCGTCGAACGACCGCGCGACCCCCAAGACCCGATGACCTCTCCGCTCCCCTGGCGCGTCGCCGGATCCTATTTCGAGGCCTGCAATTGCGACCCGATCTGCCCCTGTCGGCGTCAGGGCGGCCAGAAGGCGACCGACGGTTCTACCTACGGTGTGTGCGATTTTGCGCTCTCCTGGTTGATCGAGCACGGTCGAGCCGGTGAGACCGAGCTGGCCGGCCTGGGAGCGGTACTCGCGGGGTACTACCGCGATGATGAGCCAGGCAAACCATGGCGGGTGACGCTCTACATCGACCAACAGGCTACCTCCGCGCAGGAGGAGGCTCTCACGAGAATATTCCTCGGTCGGGCCGGAGGCACGGCCCTGCGCAACTTCGCGACCGCCATCGGTGAGGTCTACGCGGTGCGGAGAGCCACGATCATGCTCGACCACCGGCCCGGCCGCTGGTTCATGCGCGCCGAGGACTTTGTGACGGTCAAGGCCACCTCGCCGGTGACCTCGGTCCTGCCGGTCTCCTGCGGCATCCCGGGTCACGATCATCCCGGCATCGAGCTCAGAGCGGAGGTCATGAGAGTGCAGGATCCACCGCTGCAATGGGAAGTTCACGGCCGCTGCGGCTTCGCGACGGATTTCGAGTACAGTTCGGAGGAGGAATGATCATGCGGACTCCCGCGTCCGTCGGTTTCTGGCTGCTAAGGCTGACGATCGTTCTCGGCCTCGGATTCGTGGCCGGCCTGACCCTGGGGCACGGTCGATTGCCCTGGACCGGACCCGGTCATACCACCATCGATCAATCGGTCGTGGTCGAGCGACTGGAATCGGCAGCCAAGCTGATCACCACTGAGGCGCTGGTTCGCGATGTGGTGACCTACGAGAACACCTACCTGGGTTCCACGAAGCATTCGCTGGTCATCGTCACCGGCAAGGCCCTCGTGGGCTTGGACCTCAAGCGACCGCCGGAGATCCGGATCGCGCAGGGCGACCGCCGGATCACTCTGGTGCTTCCCCACGCCCGACTCCTCGGCGTCGATATCCTTCAGCTCAGGACCTATGACGAGAGCCGAGGCCTCTGGAACCCATTCCATCCGGCCGACCGGGACACCATCTTCCAGTTGGCCCGCGACCAACTGGTAATGGCGGCGAGAGACCTGGCGGTGCTGGAACACGCCGAGCAAAGCGCCCGTCAGCTGGTGGCCAGCCTCTTTGCCCCGGAAGGGTATTCGGTTGAGGTCCGGTTCGAGCCGGCCGCCCATTTCAATCAGGCACCACGATGATCGAGGATCGACAGCTCTCGCTCGGCGAGGAGATCGCCAATTCGGTAACCCACGGCCTCGGCCTGGTCGTGAGTCTGATCGCGGCCCCGGTGCTGCTCCTGGCCGTCGCCACCCGGGGCGACACCTGGCAGATCGTCGGCTGCGGAGTGTTCGCCGCCACGCTCGTCGCCCTGTACGCCAGCTCCACCCTGTACCATGCCCTTCCCCACTCCCGCGCCAAAGGGGTCTTGCAGGTCATCGACCACTCGTTGATCTATCTTCTCATCGCCGGCACCTACACCCCATTCATGCTCGGGGTACTCCGCGGCGCCTGGGGATGGAGCATGCTCGGTGTCATGTGGGGTCTGGCGGCCTGCGGAGTCGTCTTCAAGACGGTACTGGGGATGCGGTTTCAGCGCCTGTCAACGATGCTGTATCTCGTGATGGGGTGGCTCGCGGTGATCGCTTTCCGGCCCCTGGCGGCGGCCATCCCCCGCGCGGGACTGGTCTGGCTGCTCGCCGGCGGCCTGTTCTATACCGGCGGAGTCGTGTTCTACGTCTGGGAGCGCCCCCGGTACGCCCATATGGTCTGGCACCTGTTCGTCCTGGCGGGGAGCGCCTGTCACTACTGCGCCGTGTTCTGGTATGTGGTTCCCAGAGCTTGAAAGAAGGACTGAGGACTAAGGACTAAGGACGGAGGACTCAGCACCCAGCACTCAGCGCTCAGTACCGAGCACTCAGCGCTTCCCGCCGATCACCCACTGGCGGAGAGCGCCTGCCAGGCCAGTTCGAGTTCGGTCTCCAGTTCTGAGAGCCACGCCCCGGCCGCGATCAGGTCGCCGCTCCTGGAAAGGGTCTCGACCTGTTCACACAGTAAGGCCAGCCGGACTGCCCCCACCGAGCTGGCGCTTCCTCTCAAGGCATGTGCCGTCTTCTGGAATCCTGCCAGGTCGCCGGCGCGAATCGTTTGCCGCAGCTGATCGAGGTAACCGCGGGTGTTGCTCAGGAAGAGGTCCGCCACCTCGACCAGGAAATCCTTCCCCGGGTCCCCCTCAAGGTCCCGCAACCCTTCTACCACGGCCCGGTCGAGCGGCCCGCCCGGGAGCCCAGTGGCCCCGGAGTGACGCGGGCTCACAACCGGCAACTGAATGGTCAGATAGCGGTCGAGCACCGCCGTGAGATCGTCCCGCCCGACCGGTTTGCTTAGATAGTCGTCCATGCCGGCCGCGAGGCAACGGCCACGATCCTCTTTCATGGCGTGCGCTGTCATCGCGACAATCGGGAGCCGGCCACCGGTCTGCTGCTCCCGGGCGCGAATGGCCGCGGTGGCCTCGAATCCGTCCATCTCGGGCATCTGACAGTCCATGAAGACGAGGTCGTACGGAAGAGCCCCCACCATGTCGACGGCCTCGCGGCCGTTGCCGGCAAGATCGACTCGGCAACCCATCCGCTGCAGGGTATGCGCCGCCACCTTCTGGTTGATGGCGCTGTCGTCCACCACCAGGACCCGAGGGCGGGTCGCCTGGGTGTCGGAAGACGCGTTGGGCCGGGCGACCTGCGTTTCGGCGACCGGGTCCCCAGGGGTGGCGTGCATCCGCATGCCTGCAGCTGCGACCTGCTCGACCAGGACTCGACGGTTCACCGGGTCCTCTTTCACCACCAGGCCCCGAGCCCCTCGCAGGCTGTCCGCTGCGGACGGAACCCTGGCGGCGCTCCGGTCGACCGGCAGCGGGAGCGCGAACCAGAACGCGCTTCCCGTGCCCACCTCGCTGGTGACACCGATCCGGCCGCCCATGAGTTCGGTCAGGTGGCGACAGATGGCCAGGCCGAGCCCGGTCCCGCCGTACCGCCGCGTGGTCGAGGCGTCCGCCTGAGTGAACCTCTCGAACATGTGATCGAGCTTGTCGGGAGCGATTCCGATCCCGGTGTCCTCGACCGAGATCCTCAGCCACGCCTCATCCCCCGCCTGCCCCTCGCACTCGACGTTCACCAGCACATGGCCTGTGGCTGTGAACTTGACCGCGTTTCCGACCAGGTTGGTGAGGATCTGGCGGATGCGGCCCGGATCGCCGATGACAAGCTGAGGAGCCTCCGGCGCGTACCGGACCACCAGCTGCAGCCCCTTCTCGGCGACCTTGGGCATCAGCAGCTCGGTAGTCTCCTCCACGGCCAGGCGGAGATCGAATGCGATCGGTTCGATGGTAAACTTCCCCGCCTCGATCTTGGAGAAGTCCAGAATGTCGTTGATCAGGGTGAGCAGAGCATCGGCGGACTGGCGGATGGTGTCCGCGTAGTCCCGCTGCTCGGGATTGAGGTCGCTGTCGAGCAGGAGACCCGTCATGCCGATGACCCCGTTCATCGGGGTGCGGATCTCGTGGCTCACATTGGCCAGAAATTCGCTCTTGGCGCGCGCGGCAGCCTGGGCCGCGTCTTTGGAGGCAATCAGCTCCCGGGTCCGCTCGGCCACCACCTGCTCAAGATTCTCGTTGTAGCGGCTCATCTCCCGGTAC
>JBGPJS010000275.1:0-5720 GCA_041485505.1 Gemmatimonadota bacterium
AATTGGCACGTGCACTTCGCCGACACGATGCGCGGCGGGCAGTACGTCAACAACTGGCGTATGGCCGAGCTGCACGCCAGAGAGGCGCCGGCTCGAGTACACGAGCTGGAAGCCTGGGGCGCCCTGTTCGACCGCACCCCGGACGGCCGCATCCTCCAGCGCAACTTCGGCGGCCACAAGTACCCCCGCCTGGCCCATGTCGGAGACCGTACCGGACTGGAAATGATCCGAACCCTGCAGGATCACGGCATTCACCAGGGCATCGACGTCCACATGGAATGCACGGTGCTCACCCTGCTCAAGGACGGGGACCGTGTCACCGGCGCCTTTGCCTACGATCGGGAGCGCGGTCGGTTCCGGCTTTTTCACGCCAAGGCCGTGGTTCTGGCTACCGGAGGCATCGGTCGGGCCTTCCGGATCACCAGCAATAGCTGGGAGTACACCGGTGATGGCCAGGCGCTGGCTTACCAGGCCGGGGCCGCGCTGATGGACATGGAGTTCGTGCAGTTCCACCCGACCGGAATGATCTGGCCACCGAGCGTGCGTGGCATCCTGGTGACCGAAGGGGTCCGGGGCGAGGGCGGCATTCTGGTCAACAAGGACGGTCGTCGATTCATGTTCGACGACATCCCCGAGAACTACCGCAGTCAGACGGCGGACAACGAAGACGAGGGCTGGCGTTACACTCAGGGAGACAAGAACGCCCGGCGACCGCCGGAATTGCTGACCCGGGACCACGTCGCCCGCTGCATCGTTCGGGAAGTCCGCGAGGGCCGGGGAAGTCCCCACGGCGGGGTGTTCCTCGACATCGCCTGGATCAAGCAGCGCCTGCCCAATGCGGCCGAGCACATCAGGAAGAAGCTTCCGAGCATGTATCACCAGTTCAAGCAACTGGCAGATATCGATATTACGGCCACGCCGATGGAGATCGGCCCCACCACCCACTACATCATGGGCGGTATTCGGGTGGACGGGGACTCGCAGATGTCCACCGTGCCGGGACTCTTCGCGGCCGGGGAATGCGCGGCCGGCCTTCACGGTGCCAACCGGCTAGGCGGCAACTCACTGTCCGACCTGCTGGTGTTCGGCCAGCGGGCGGGCCAGCACGCCGCGGCTTTCGCGAAGGCGCATGGGCCTGGACCGATCGACACGACCCAGGTGGAGGCTGTGGCCCGGATGGCCCTCCAACCGTTCGAGCACCCGCCCTCGAGCGGCGAAGGGCCGTTTCAGGTACAGCACGACCTCCAGTCCATGATGCAGGACCTCGTGGGAATCGTGCGTACCCAAGCGGAAATGGCACGGGCCCTGGAGGGAATCGCCCGGCTCCGGGAGCGAGCCCGCCGAGTCCGCGTCGAGGGGAACCGGGAATACAACCCCGGTTGGCATACCGCCCTCGACCTGCCCAACCTGCTCACCATCTCCGAGGCGATCACCCGCTCGGCCATCGAGCGCAAGGAAAGCCGCGGAGGGCATTTCCGGGACGACTTCCCGGAGAAACTGCCGGCCTTTTCCCAGTTCAATATCGTGACCCGCAAGGCGGCCGACGGGACCATGCAGGTGAGCCGAGAGCCGATTCTCGAGATGCGGCCGGAGTTGCGGGCGATTATCGAGGAGATGAAGTAGGTGTTGGTTTTGAGGGGGTGGGCTATGAGCTATGGGCTGTGGGCTGCTCCGATCCGGAGGGAGGATCGCTGATCCTAGGCATTGCGGCATGAGAGCGAAGCAGCCCATAGCTCACAGCCCATAGTCCATGGCCCATAGACCATAGCTCACAGCCCACAGCCCACAGCCCAGAGCCCAGAGCCCATAGCGCATAGCCCATAGCGCATAGCCCATAGCACGGGAACAGCATGCCCACAGCCACATTCCGCATCTGGCGCGGTGACTCGCATGGCGGCCGACTCGCGGACTACACCGCCGAGGTGTCCGAAGGTATGGTCGTCCTCGACGCGGTTCACCAGATCCAGGCCGAGCAGGCCAACGATCTGGCCGTCCGGTGGAACTGCAAAGCAGGCAAGTGCGGCTCCTGCTCGGCCGAGGTGAATGGGATGCCGAGGCTGATGTGCATGACGCGGCTGAACGAGCTCCCGCTGGAGAAGCCAGTTACCATCGAGCCGATGCGGGCGTTTCCCCACATCCGCGACCTGGTGACCGACGTCTCCTGGAATTTCCGGGTGAAAACCGGCATCAAGAAGTTCCATCCGCGGGCTCCTGACGCGCCGGACGGGAGCTGGCGAATGGCCCAGTCGGATGTCGACCGGGTGCAGGAATTCCGGAAGTGCATCGAGTGCTTCCTGTGCCAGGATGTCTGCCATGTGCTGCGCGACCACGCCAAGCATGAGGAGTTCATCGGCCCCCGCTACTTCGTGTACGTGGCGGCGCTCGAAATGCACCCGCTCGATGTCGAGGATCGGATTGACGAGCTTCGGAAGGCCCACGGAATCGGGTATTGCAACATCACCAAGTGCTGCACCAACGTGTGCCCGGAAAACATCACCATCACGGATAACGCGATCATCCCACTCAAGGAGCGAGTGGTGGACCAGGCCTTTGACCCGGTGGTGAAGTTACTGCGGTTATTCGGGAAGTAAGGCTGTGGACCATAGGCTACAGGCTATGGGCTATGGCCCGACCAGGAGGCACCGATGTTTGCCATCAAGCCCATTTCGAGGGAGGCCGTTCCTGCCGCGTTGCAGAAGGCCGAACGGTACCGGCTCATCAACAACCCTTGGGCCGCGGAGAGCATCTGTCTCGACATCCTGGAGATCGATCCCGACAATCAGCAGGCCCTCGTCGCCCTGCTGCTGGCCGTGACCGACCAGTTCCGCGATCAGCTGGCCGAAGGTGTCGAGCGCGCCCGCAAGGTCCTGCCGCGGATCCCGGATGAGTACAAGCGGGCCTATTATGCCGGCATGATCTGTGAGCGGCGGGGCAAGGCTCAATTGGACCACGGTGGCCCCGGGGCGGGCGCCATGGCATATGAATGGTTTCGAGAGGCAATGAACTGGTACGAGAAGGCCGAAGCACTGCGCCCCTCCGACAACGACGAAGCCATTCTCCGCTGGAATACCTGCGTCCGCCTGCTGCAGCGCCATCCTGAGCTGCGCCCGAGACCGGAGGAGCGCGTCGAAGCGATCCTCGGGGAATAACCGTGACCTTCCAGCGCAAGTTACTGCTGGGTTTCGCCATCATGATCCTCCCGGTCCTCCTGCTCGGGGCCGAGGCGATCCGGGCGAATGTGCTGGAGCGCCACGCGCTCGAGGCGCTGGGCGCCAGCATGACCCGCACCCGGACGTATGCCGAAGTCGAAACCGCGATGTTCGACCAGACCGAGGTGATCTGGCGCCATTTGACCGGCATGGACCCGAAGACCCGTGATGAATTCCGGATGACGGGCGAGGTGGTCGACTACTGGTTCGATCGCTGGTCCACCGAGCTCGGACCGGACGAAGCAGAGCTGGTCAACGGCGTTCGCCAGATCCATCGCCAGATCCAGGTCGTGGCCGATAGCGTCTTCCACCTCTACGACACCGGCCATCAGGAGTTGGCGTACACGGTCGCGCGGCGGGAGCTCAAGGAGCGACTCCAGCCCGCGCTGACCGAGATGAATCACCAGATCTATCGGCGCGCCCGCGAGTTCAGCGTCCAGCATGCCTTCGGGCGGGTCCAGGAGATCGTCGAAACCGAACGCCGGCTCCTGCTCTGGATCGCACTGGTCGCGCTGCTGGCCGGCCTGCTCACCTCGTGGCTCATTTCCCGGAGCCTGGCCCGGCCGATCCACGAGCTGACCCAGGCGATGGCGGCGGCCGGCGCGGGCAATCTCGATCGCCCGATCGTGCCGCGCTCGCGTGACGAAATCGGCGACCTCGCCCTCGCCTTCGCGCGGATGACCGGGAACCTGCGGGAGTCGCGGGCCGATCTGGAACGGCTCAACGCGGAGCTCGCCGGGAAGGTCCAGCTGCTGGAGCGGACCCAGGCCCAGCTGGTCCAGTCGGAGAAGCTCGCGTCAATCGGCGAGATGGCCGCGGCGGTTGCCCACGGCATGCGTAATCCGCTGGCCAGCCTGAGAGCGGTCGCCCAGCTCGCCAGCCGCCATCAGAATTCCTCCTCGACCCGTGACCACCTGGGAGAGATCGTCGAGCAGGTCGATCGCCTCGACCGCCGGATCGCCCACTTGCTCAGTTTCTCCCGACCCGCCCCGTTCCGGCCCCAGCGGGAAAGCGTTCCCGAGCTGGTGCGAGGGGTCATGGGAGGAGTCGCGGAGCTGCTGCGGGAGCGACGGGTGGTGCCGGACGTGGCCCTGCCGCTCCACCTGCCGGAAGTGCGGGTGGACCCGATGCAGCTGGAACAGGCCCTGGTCGAAATCATTTCCAACGCGGTGGATGCCATGCCGGAGGGGGGCAGTCTCCGGATCGGCGCCAGAGCGGAGGAGATTGCCGTCGCCACTCCCGGTGTCACCATCGAGATCACCGACACCGGCCGCGGCATTTCGGACCAGGCGCTGCCCTCCATCTGCGAACCCTTCTTCACCACCCGTCCTGAGGGCACCGGGCTCGGGCTCGCGATCGCCAAGCGCTACGTGGAACAGCATGGTGGCCGGCTGGAGATCTCCAGCCGGGTGGGCCAGGGAACCACGGTCCGGGTTCGGCTGCCCGTCGCCGAGCCGCTCGAAGCCGGGAGCCCATCCCGCGGGAATTTCGAGAGGCCGGTATGAACGGCCCCACCGTCCTGATCGTCGACGATGAACGGACCCTGGCTCGCGCGGTCCGCGCCTTTCTCTCCGAGCAGGGCTACGAGGCCGAGTTGGCCGAGGACGCCGAGAAGGCGCTAGCGCTCCTGGAGCGGCTGCATCCCGACGTGGTCTTCACCGATGTCCGGCTCCCCGGTATGGGTGGACTGGAGTTGCTCAAGCGAATTCGGGAGTTCGATCCGGCCATCTCGGTGGTGGTGATGACGGCGTTCGGATCGATCGAAGGAGCAGTGGAGGCGGTCAAGCTGGGCGCCTTTGACTACGTCAAGAAGCCGATCGACCTCGAGGAGATAAAGCTCCTGGCCGATCGCGCCCGGGAGACGTCGCTGCTCAAGCAGGAGCTCTCGTACTATCGGCAGCGAGCGGCGCGCGACGTGCCCTTCGACGGGATGGTAGGAAGGTCGGCTCCCATGCTGGCACTGCAGGAACGGGTCCGCCAGATCGCCGCGCTGGACGAAACCCCCCCGGTGCTCATTACCGGTGAAACCGGCACCGGCAAGGGCTTGGTGGCTCGTACCATCCACTCCTCGGGTCCCCGCCGCGGGAAGCCTTTCATTGAAGTGAATTGCAACGCGCTGCCGGCCTCACTCATGGAAGCGGAGCTGTTCGGCCACGAGCGCGGCGCCTTTACCGACGCCAAGGAGTCCAAGGTCGGCCTGTTCGAAGCGGCGGAGGCCGGCTTCATCTTCCTCGACGAGATCGGCGATATCGAGCTCGCGCTCCAAGGCAAGCTGCTCCGGGCCATCGAGGACCGGGTGGTGCGGCGGGTCGGCGGCGTCCGGGATCGCAAGATTGACGTGCGCATTCTGGCGGCCACCAACCGTGAGCTCGACCGTGAGGTCCAGCGTCAAGGCTTTCGGAAGGACCTCTACTTCCGGCTGGCAGTGATCCTCCTCCAGCTCCCCCCCCTTCGTGAGCGCGGGGAGGACGTGCTGCTGCTGGCCGAACACTATCTCCAGAAATTCAACGC
>JBGPJS010000276.1:0-5706 GCA_041485505.1 Gemmatimonadota bacterium
CAGACCCGGGCGTTCCCTCTCTGAGGGTCAAATCGCTCCTCCGAGCGAACCGCCTTGAGAAAGGTCTCCGCCGTCACGTCCTCGGCCGCGTCGGCCGAATCAAGGTGAAACCGGACGTAGCTATAGACCGCCTGGCCGAATTCGGCATACCAGGCGGCACAACGGCTCTCCGTCAGTGGGGCGGGAGCGGCAAGGGGTGGAGCAGGAAAGGATGGGCGAAACATTGGCTTTCAGATAGTACGGCCTAAGCCGGGAAATGTCACCGGGACGGCGGACGGGCGGAGCGGCGGGCAGGCGGGCAGGCGGGCAGGCGGGCAGGCGGGCAGGCGGGCAGGCGGGCAGGCGGGCCGACAATAGCCGCTAGGAGGAACATTCGCCACGCAGCGCGACCGCCACTACCGCCGCTCCCGCCGTCCCGCCGTCCCGCCGTTCAGAACGCCGCCAACCCCGTCACCGCCTGCCCCAGGATCAGCGAATGCATGTCGTGGGTGCCTTCGTAAGTGTACACCGACTCCAGGTTGGCCATGTGCCGCATCGAATGATACTCGGCCAGGATCCCGTTGGCGCCGAGAAGTCGCCGAGCCTCGCGGGCGCACTCGGTGGCCATGTTCACGTTGTTCCGTTTGGCCAAGGACACCTGCTCCGGAGTCATGGTGCCGGCATCCTTGAGCCGGCCCAGCTGCAGGGCCAGGCACTGCGCCTTGGTGATTTCGGTCAGCATCTCCGCCAAGCGCACCTGCTGGATCTGGGTTTGCCCGATGGGCCGGTCGAACATCACCCGGGTCTTGGCGTAGCGGAGCGCCTCGTCATAGCACGCCATCGCCGCCCCGATGGCCCCCCACGCAATACCGTACCGTGCCTGGGTCAGGCACATGAGCGGACTCTTGATCCCGCCCGAGCCAGGCAACACCGCGTCCTTCGGCAGATGAACGTCCTGGAAGACCAGCTCGCTGGTGTCGGAAGCGCGGAGGGAGAGCTTCCCCTTCTGGTCCTTGGCCGTGAATCCCTTGGTGTTTTTGGGGACAACGAACCCCCGGATCGAGGTAGCGTCCTTGAGATCTCCCGTCTTGGCCCAGACCACCGCGACCGTCGCCTGGGAGCCGCTGGTGATCCACATCTTGGCACCGTTGAGCACCCAGCCGTCCTTGGTCTCCCGCGCCGTGGTGATCATCCCGGCGGGGTTGGAGCCGTAGTCCGGCTCGGTGAGACCGAAGCAGCCGATGTCGCCGCCGGAGGCGAGCGACGGCAGCCACCGCGTCTTCTGCTCCTCGGATCCGAAGGCGTAGATCGGGTACATCACCAACGCGCCCTGCACCGAGGCAAACGAGCGGATCCCGCTGTCCCCCCGCTCCAGCTCCTGCATGATCAGGCCATAGGCCACGTTGTTGAGGCCGGCGCAGCCATACGTCTCGGGCAGATTGGCACCGAACAGCCCCAGTTCAGCCATCCCTGGAATCAGCTCTTTCGGAAACCGACCCTCGACGTACGCCGCTCCGATGATGGGCATCAAATGCTGATCCACCCAGGCGCGAACGGTGTCGCGGATCGCACGCTCTTCCTCGCTCAACAGCGAATCGAGGTTGTAGAAGTCTAGGCCGGTGAACATCGGGCATTCCCGAGTTGGAAGTGGGGAACCAGGGGCCGAAGGTCTTCTGCCGGGTCCTCGGGCGGAGAACAGTCCGAACAAAGATAGATGTCGGGGTAGGTCCGTGCAGGTGCGTTCCGGTGCTCATCTAGGCAGGCGTCTGGGCGGCGGGAGGCCCACTTGAGTTTCACTTGACGGCCCCTGCCGATTGTGGCATTTCAATTGTCTCAAGGTCCCGCTACCCCCCCAGCCCAGTCCCGGGCTCAACCGGGAGGTCATCATGCCCCGTTTCATCAGGTCCCTCGCCGCCTCTGGCGCCTTGTTGCTTGCGGCCTGCACCGAGAGCGCCCCGTTCGACCCCGCCGCCGCTGGAGACGGCGGGACCGCCCTCCAGGTTGCGACGGCTGTCGGACGGGTCACCTTCATGACCCGAAACATGTACATCGGCGCCGACGTCGACGCGGTAATTGCGGCGCTAGCCTCGCCGGATCCGAACGACGACCTCCCCACCCTGCTCGCCGCCATTCAGACGCTGCAGGCCACCGACTTTTCCGCGCGCGCGGCGGCGATGGCGAGCGAAATCGCGAGGAACCGGCCCCACGCGGTGGGTCTCCAGGAGGTAACCCAGCTCGACATCGACCTGACCGGGCTGGGCCTGCCGGTGGTGATCCATGAGGACTTTCTTGCGATTCTCCTGGCGGATCTGAAGGCGCGGGGGGTCCACTACCGGGTGGCCGCGGAGGTCACCAATACCCAGGCAACGCCGATTCCGGGTATTAGCCTGGTTGATCACGATGCCCTGCTGGTGGATCCGGACCGGGTGAGCATCCTGGGAGGTGTGGTCGCCCAGAATTTCAGTAACAATATCGGGGTCGTGGCGCCGGGCGTGGAAATCAAGCGAGGATGGGTAGCTGTGCAGGCTCGGATCGACGGGACCGCCTACACCATCGCCAGCACCCACCTCGAGTCCGGCGGCGCGCCGGGGCTCGACCAACTCCGAGCCGCGCAGGCGGCGGAGCTGGCCACCTCTCTCGGCGCGGCATCCCCTACGATCGTGCTGGGCGACCTGAACGACGGACCGGCTTCCCTGATGCACCAGGTGTTGGTTGGGGCTGGCCTGTCGGATTTGTGGACCACGCTCCAACCCGGCACCGATGGCTTCACCTGCTGTCAGCTTCCCGATCTGTCGAACCCCCGGGCGACTTTCAACCAACGCATCGACTACGTCTTCACTCGTGGGGTGGGGGTTCCCACCGACGGTTTCCGGGGGCAGGTCACCCGCATCGGCTACCTCCCGGCCGATCGCATTCGCGGGCCGCTGCACCTGATCTGGCCGTCGGACCACGCGGGACTGGTGGCCACTCTTCCGATCCCACCGGCCGCGCTGGCTCAGCGGTAGGTCGGGCCCGCCTGGAGTCGGGGTCGGCCTGCGGGAACCGGCTGGCCCCGGCACCTCACTTCCCTCTCACCAGTCCCTCCGCACCGCGCGTGGGTCGATCCCTACCTGGGCTGCCATCTTCCGGAAGCCCGCATCGTGGTTCACGGGCAGACCAGCTTCCGCCTGCCACTGGTGCACCATCTCGTGCAGCATGGTCTCGGCGACCTGGTCCCAGCCGTCGCGGCGAATGTGACGCCGGCTGATCCCGATCTCAGTGGCGGTGCCGGTCCGACGGTCCATGGCCAGCTCACCCAGCCGGCGCTTCATCCGGCTGGAAAGGCGGATCGGAATGGGCGAGAGTGAGCCCGTGAAATGCTGCCGGTTGTACTGCTCGTGAAGTTGCCGGAGCCGCGTGAGCCAGGTGGCGTCCCCGGGCCGAGCCGGCTCCCGCCGCGGGCGGGTAGGCCCCGCGGGAGGCGCGAACTCCTCGGCGGGAAACGACAGGAGCGTCCGGCGAGCCTCGGCGCGGGCGCTACGACGCACTCCCGGCGCGAGGAAGCGTCCGATCGCCGCCAGAACCTCGTCCGGCGCGTGGGCGTATCCCTCGTGAATCCGCAGCCCGCTCCCGGGGCTCAGGCTGACCATCACGGTTCGATTCCGGTGGGTACGGATCTCTCCGGCGGGGTGGAGGCCGAGCGCGGAGAGACGCCTCACCAGCACCTCGCTGGGTTTCTCGAAGGTCAGCTCGAGCTGATGACCCCATCCGCGTCCCCTCGCGGCTCCTGGAAAGGGCCCGGTGCTCGGTTTGAAGGGCGTTACTGTGGATGACGCGGAATACGCGGTAGGCCGTTGGGAAGAGGGGGGGATCACTGGTGAGGTACTCTGGCGAACGCGGCCACATCCGACCGATGAAACGCCCGCCCGCCCGCCTCCCAGCGATAATGCTCCACCTGCACCCGATCGGACTGAATCCGCACCACGTTGAAGACCGAGGCGCGGCCCCCTCGGGTGCGCGAGCTCGGCGTACCACAGGTGCTGACCACCACTCGGCCATCGATCTGCCCCGCCCCTTCCTGGTGATCGTGCCCGCAGAGAATCACTTCCGCGCCAGTGGCGGCCAGCCGCCGCTGGGCCGAGCGCCAGTGCGCCAGTCCCATCCGCTCGGAGAGCTCCCCGCGGAGCACATTGTGGTGCAACACCACGATCCTCGCCGCACCGGCAGCCGCCCGCTCGAACATTCGCCTGATCCGGTCCGTCTCGCGCCTGGGGAGATGCCCTTTCACCGCCAGGTCGTTCAGGTTCGGGGTCAGTGACCCGAGGGCCACGCCGTACGCGGTGAGGGCCCCGACCAGGACCGCGCCCGGGATCTCCAGTACCGGGGTGAGGTCCGGGCCGAAATAGCGTCGGTACTTTGCGTACTTGACCGCCTGCCCGCGGAGACTGAACGGACTGGCCCACCAGCGAACATCGTGATTGCCGGGGACAATGATCGTGGGCACGAGCCGGTCCAGCTGCCGGACAAGTGCGCGGGCCCGCTGGAATTCTCCGTGGCGGGCCCGCTGGGTCAGGTCGCCCGAGATGGCGACGGCGTGGGGGGAGAGTCGGGGAATGAGCGTCTCCATCTCCTCGATCTGCGCGATATCGGCGGGACCGCCGAAGTGCAGGTCCGAGAGGTGGACGAGGACGATCTCGGCTACCAAATCACCCTCACCCGGTACTTGAGCACGCTCTTCCCCTGCGCCGGTACCGCCACCCGGAAGCGGGTGATGGTCGAGGAGACCTTCTGCGCCGGCACCGAACTGGAGACCACCGACCACTCACCGCCCCGCTGCTCCTGCACGTCGATCGTCGTGGTGCTGTCGCTCGCGTTCTTGAGTGTGACCGTGTAATCCGCCGTGGCGATGGTGCGCCACCCACCGGCCGGCAGGCTGTCGCGCTTGGTGGTGTAGCTGGTCTGCACCCGCTTGGCGGTAAGATCAAACGCCTGGCCAGCCGAGAGCCGCAGGTCTTCTCCGGCCGGGGTGTGATCCAGCGACGACTCGCCCACCAGCTGGAGCCGTCCTTCGGTGTCGGCCTGATAGAGCCGCGCGACCCCGCCGGCCAGCGGCCGATCCCCGAAATCGGTTTTCCGGGGACGCTGGAGCGTGTAGCTGATCTCGACCGGAACGTCAGTCTCGTCGCCGTACTGGGGAAGTCCACCCCAGTAGGGAACCTGGCCCCGGACCAGGTAGTTGCGTTCGTACTTCACCCGGGCTGGATCGAACAGCGACACGGTGGTGGTGATGCCCGGCTGCAGCGTGGTGCGCCCCGAGAGCGAGTATAGATGGAACTCGCCAACCTTTTGTTCGCCCACCGAGACCTCGTCCGCCATCGCGGCCTTGGCCATGACCATGCCGTCGGCGCGGAACGGCCCACCCCGGCCCGGCGCCCGGCTCACCGAGCCGGCCAGCAGCTGGATCTCGGCATTGTCCACCTTGAGGGTGCCGGCCTGAATCACCGCGGCGCCCGCCACCTGCGCCGCGGTGGGGCCCAGAATCACCTGATAGCTCGCCTGCCACTGCGCGCCGGCCGTGAAGTAGCCGAGCCGGAATTCGTGCCGCGCCTCCATGCACCGCAGCGACACACTCGCGGTCGGGTCGACGACCACCAGCTCTTCGGGGTAGAGCGGCGTGCCCGGCATCGAAAACGAGACGGTGCCGTCGGGCATTTTGAACCGCTCGGGATCGACGCCCAGCACCAGCGC
>JBGPJS010000277.1:0-5702 GCA_041485505.1 Gemmatimonadota bacterium
GGCTCGCTCTTACCGGGGAGAATGATGCCCAGCGCCGCGCTGGCACCGATCAGGGCGGGGAGCCGTTGGCATCCACCGGCGCCGGGAAGCAGTCCCAGCTGGACCTCGGGGAGCCCGAGCATGGTCTTGGGATGATCGGTGCAGATCCGGTAGTCACAGGCCAGCGCCAGCTCGAGGCCGCCGCCCAGGCAGGCCCCGTGGATCGCGGCCACTACCGGCCTGGGGAAGTCGGCCAGCCGCTGGAGCATCTGCTGCCCTTCGCGCGAAAGCTTCTCGAACTCCTCCCGGGTCGACAGCCGGGTGAACTCCTCGATGTCCGCACCGGCGATGAAGGTGTCCGGCTTGCCCGAAATGACAATCACGGCCCGCACGGCAGCCTCGTTGCGGAGCTGGGCCAACGCCTCCTCGAACTCCCGCTTCACCTCGGCGTTGAGTTTGTTGACCGGTTCGCCGGGGAGGTCGAGCGTGAGGACGGCGATGCCGTTGTCGGTGGTGATGGTCAGTGCCGGCATGTCGCACCTTTCCGGTTAGGAAACGTGAACAGCGAACCGTAAACAGTGAACGGGTGGTGCAGCGGCGAGCCGCATCGCGCCAGGGCGTCCATCGATGACCCCTGTTTACTGTTTACCGTTCACGGTTCACCGTTCCAGCACCATTGCGAACCCCATTCCCCCCTGGGCACAGATCGAGATCAGGCCAAACTGCACATCGCGCCGCTTCATCTCGTTCGCCAGCGAGGTCGCGATGCGGGCTCCGGTGGCGCCGAAGGGGTGTCCGATGGCGATGGAACCGCCCATGACGTTGGTGATATCCCAGTTCACTTCACCCACCGGCGTCGCGCGCCCCAGCTGGTCGGCCCACTGCTGCGAGCCCCAGGCCTGCACGTTGGAAAGCACCTGAGCGGCAAACGCCTCGTGAATCTCCACCAGCCCCAGCTCCTTCCAGGTAATCCCGGCGCGGTCCAGCGCCAGAGGAACCGCGTATGCCGGTCCCATCAGGAGCTGCCACCCCGGATCCACCGCCGCGACGGCGTAGCTCTTCACGAAGGCGATCGGCTCATAGCCCATGGCCCTTGCCTTGTCCTCCCCCATCAACAGGAGGCACGCCGCTCCATCGGTCAGCGCCGAGGCGTTGCCCGCCGTCACCGAACCGTACTTCCGGTCGAAGACGGGCTTGAGTTTCGAGAGCGCATCCAGTGAGGTATCGGCCCGGATGAGGTTATCGGTCGTCACCACCTCATCCATTCCGCGCCCCCCGAACCAGGGGGCAATCTCGCTGGTGATGCGTCCGTCGGCTGTGGCTTGGGCGGCTCGCTGGTGGCTCATCAGGGCGATCTTGTCCTGGTCCGCCCGGCTGATCCCGTTCTCCTTGGCCATTTTCTCGGCCGACTGTCCCATCGACTGTCCGGTGGACGGCTCGGCGATCGCCGGCGAGATCGGAACGAAGTCGCGGGGCCGGAGTTTGGCGAAGGTTCCCAGCCGCTGGCCCAGCGACTTGGCCTTGCTGGCTTCGACCAGAATTTGACTCATGCGCCGGGAGTGGAGAATCGGGATGTCGGAGAGGGATTCGACACCACCGGCCAGGATCACATCGGCGTGACCCAGCATGATCTGGTCGTGGGCGTTGGCGATCGCCTGGCCCGCCGAGGCGCAGGCCCGGTTCATCGAATAGGCGGGGACCGTGCGCGGAAGCTGGGGGAGGAGACTCACCTCCCGCGCCACGTTGGGCGTGAGCACCGAGGGGATCACCTGCCCGAAGTGCACCTCGTCGATCTCGACCCCGTCGATCCCGCTGCGGAGGATCAGCTCCCGGGCGGCGTGACGCGCCAGGGCCACCGCCGACACGTCGCGGAAGACGGTGCCGTTGCGGGCGAAGGGTGTGCGCAAGCCGGCGACGATGGCGACGCGACGGGGGGAGGGCATGGTATAATTGGTATGTAGGGGCGCAGCACCGCTGCGCCCGTGGACCGTTGCGATTACGATTTCCGTTTCCCGAGGCGGGCGCGGCATGCCGCGCCCCTACATTTCACGTTCGCTGGGCAACGATGCTCGCGACGACCCGCACCCGCCCCGAATCCACCGGCTCGTAGACCTCGCGGCCGTGGACCACTTCGAGCGGCGCGGTGAGGGTCGAGAGCTCCCCGGGGTTCAGCAGATGCTCGTCGATGGTCGGACCCCAGCCCTGGACCCGCTGCTGGGCCAGGAATGTTTCCATGACCAGCAAACCGCCCGGCGCCACCAATGAGATGATGTCCTTCATCCGGGTCCGATCGAGGTAGTTGAAGACCAGCACCGCGTCGAACGCCCCGAGGTCAGGCCAGACCCCTTCGAGGTCCACACACCGGAAATCAATGTCGACGCCCAGACGATCGGCCGCTTCCCGTCCCGTCTCGAGCTTTTCGTCGTCCCGATCCAGCGCGGTGACGACCGCTTTCCATTGCGCCACCCGGAGTCCGTGGCGACCCTCGCCGCAGGCCAGGTCCAGCACCCGCGCTCCTGGCTTGAACAGGTAGTCATGCCAGAGCAGCCACACGCTGGGCCGGGGGATGTACAGGACGGGAGCCGGGCTCCCACGGGGGCTGTCTGGCATCGGGCCTCACTGGACCGGCTCACCGCTGAGTCGGCGGACCTGCTGGTAATCGGCGGCGGGATCACCGGTGCCGGGATCGCCCGCGATGCCGCGATGCGCGGACTCAGAACCGTGCTGGTGGATCGAGGCGACCTGGGGGCTGGAACCAGTTCACATTCCAGCCGCCTCATCCACGGAGGACTCCGGTACCTCGAACAAGGCAATCTCCGCCTGGTCTTCGAGGCCAGCCGCGAACGACGCACCCTTCTGGCGATCGCCCCCCACCTGGTCCACCCACTGCCTTTCCTGTTCCCGGTTCACCGGGGGGACCGAGTCCCCCTCTGGAAGCTGGCGGCGGGGGTCTGGCTCTACGACCTGCTGGCGCTCTTCCGGAATGTGCGGTGGCATCGCATCCACGGCAAGCGCGGGGTCCTCCGGCTGGAACCGATGCTGCGGGAAAAAGGCCTGGTCGGAGGGGCCCGCTACTGGGATGCCCAGTGTGACGACGCCCGGCTGGTCATCGCCAACGCCCGCTCAGCCCAGGCCCACGGGGCCCTAGTCGCCAACTATATGGAAGCCACGGCATTGGAGCTGTCGGGTGGGGCGGCCAGGGGCGCCAAGCTGCGGGATGTCCTCAGCGGGGAAACCGGCCTCCTCCGCGCCACCGTCGTGGTGAATGCCACCGGCCCCTGGAGCGACCGGATCCGGCGGCTCGAGGATCCTTCAGCCCCTCCACTCCTGCGACTCACCAAAGGCGCCCACATCATCGTCCCCCGGCGCCGCCTGGGCAACCACCACGCGATCACCATGACCAGCGCGATCGATGGCCGGGTGATGTTCGCCCTGCCCTGGGGGGCCTTTTCCTACATCGGGACCACCGACACCGACACCGGGGAGAGTCCCGATGAGGTCAGACCCTCGCCTGACGACCTGCTGTACCTCCTTCGCTCCGCCAACGCCTATTTCCCCAACGCGCATCTGACCGAGGACGATGTCATCGCCAGCTGGGCCGGACTCCGCGCGCTCCTGGCCGAAGGGGATGGGGCCGGTGCCTCCCAAGTGTCTCGCGAGCACCAGATCATCCGAGGGCGGGCTGGCATGTTGAGCATCGTCGGGGGGAAACTCACCACCTATCGCTCGATGGCCGAGGAAATGGTAGATCGGGTGCTCGGGGAACTCCGGAAGCAGGGACAACGCCATCGAGCCCTCCCCTGCACCACGAACCACGCCCCCCTTCCCGGAGGCGAGGCCCGCGACCTTAACCCGTTCCAGCAGCAAGGGCTCGATCTCGGCCTGAGTGAAGTCTCCGTTCGCCACCTGCTCCGGCACTACGGCACCGAAGCCGCCGCCATCTACAACCTGATCCGGGAGGACCGGGAGCGAATGCGGCCGTTGCACCCGGACCACCCCGCCATTGAGGCCGAGGTACTGCAGGTGACCCGCCGCGAAATGGCCCGACGGGTCGAGGACGTGCTGATTCGACGGATCCACCTGTTTTACGAGACCGCCGATCAGGGGCTCGCCGCGGCATCACGAGTGGCGGAATTGATGGGACGGGAGCTGGGGTGGGATCCAGCCACCGTGGAGCAGGAAACCGCACGCTATGCCGAAAGTGTGAACAGTAAGCAGTGAACAGTGAACAGGGCGCTTCCTGAACCGGAATCCCTCCGCTGCCATGGCCCTCGGAGGGTAGAATCATTCAGGAACCCCTGCTCACTGCTCACTGCTTACTGCTCACTGTACGACGATGGTCCCCCGCATCCCGCCCGTCCCAGGGGACACACTGTGCGGCGTGCAGCGGAAGTTGTAGGTCCCCACGACGGTGAAGGTGTTGGTGTAGGTATGCGGCGCGCTGAAGGGCCCGCCACTGGACGGGAACCCGGGGGCTCCTTCCGAGGTCACATCGTGGGTGCCGCTCTTCCAGTCCCAGGTGACCGTGGTATTCACCGCGACCGTGAGGAGTGTGGGATAGTAGACGTTGGTGTTGTTGTAGCCCACCTGGACGGTATTGGCCGGCGGCGTATTCGACGTCCCGTAGCCACCGCCGCAGGCTGCACCGAAGAGAATGACGGCACCTGCAAGGCAGACGACGGCCATGGTCCGCTGCATGGAAGTCCCTCGTTCAGAGCTGGGAAGGTGATGCCCCAATAATATCTCCGGCCACCTGCTTCCGGTACCTGAACCGGTGAAACAGCGGTGGCGACCCCGCATAGTCCCGGGATCGCCACCCATTGCATTGCCCCAAAGATCAGATCCCGAACCCCAGAACCGAGGCCGTCATTGCCCCGGTCCGGCCGGTGGGCCATTCATCGACGCCTCAAGGCACTACAACCACGGTACCGGTCATGGCCGCGAGGTGAACTCCACACTCATAGGTGTAGGTTCCCGCCACCGAGAAGGTGAACGAGTAGGTCCCGGAGGTCTTGAAGGCACCACTCCCGGTGAAGGGTCCCGGCGGTGTTCCGGTGGGCAGGATGCTGTGTTGCGTTAGGGTTGAGACCCACGTCCATTGAACCGCCTTTCCCGAGGCGATGGAGACCGTGTCGATCGCGGGGTTCTGGGTATTGTTCTTCACGCTCATGAAAAAGAAATTGCCGACCTGAACCTGCACTGGACCCGGCGGTGCGGCCGTCACATTGAACGCATTGCTGGTCGCCCCGGTGAGTATCCCGGAGCTGGCCGTCAGGGTGTAACCAGTCCCCACGTTGTCGATGCTCAGATCGGAGAAGGTGGCGACACCATTCACCGCGGGGACCGAAAACGTGCCGGAGAGCGTGCCGGGGCCCGCGTTGTTCCCGATCGCCATCGTCACTGCCGCAGTCGAGGTGGTGATCGTGACCCCGTTGACATCCTGGATGGCTACCTTGACCGCGGCGATTGTCCCTCCCGCGAGAGTGTTACTGGGCTGTACCGTGAAGCCAAGCTTGGTCGGGACGGGAGCCGGAGTGACGTTGAACGCACTGCTGGCGGCCGCGGTGAGCACACCGGAGCTGGCCGCCAGGGTGTAGCCGGTGCCCACGTTGTCGATGCTCAGGTCGGAGAAGGTGGCGACACCATTCACCGCGGGGACCGAAAACGTGCCGGAGAGCGTGCCGGGGCCCGCGTTGTTCCCGATCGCCATCGTCACTGCCGCA
>JBGPJS010000278.1:0-5694 GCA_041485505.1 Gemmatimonadota bacterium
CCGCTGCCGGAATCGAACAGCGCGTTGCTGGTCCCGGTCGCCCTCTCCACCGTGATCGTCGGACTCCTGGTTCTGACCACGCGGAACAAGGCCCTGACCCAGGTGGTGGGATACCTGATTCTGGAAAACGGGATCTACGTCTTCGGGTTGAGCCAGGCGGAACGGGTTCCCTTTCTGGTTGAGCTCGGGGTGTTGCTGGACATCTTCGTCGGGGTGTTCATCATGGGAATCGTGGTATTCCATATCAATCGTGAGTTCGACTCCCTCGACTCCACCCGGTTGACCGAATTGAAAGACTGATGCCGCTTTTCCTCCTGGTGCTGCTGCCCGCCGTTGCGGCCGCGGTGGCGTACGCCCATCGGTCCGTCGCGCTTCGGCTCGCCTGGCTGGTTGGGACCGCGCTGGTCCACCTCGCCGTCGTGGCGAGCTTCTGGGTCGGGCCGGTCACGCCGGCGCTGGGCGGCTGGCTGGCCGTCGACCCGCTCGGCCTGGTGGTGCTGACGCTGGTGAGCGTGTTGTTCGGCGTGGTCGCCGTGTACGCGGTGGGTTTCCTGCGGACGGAGACGCCGCGAGGAGGGCGGGTCTTCGTTAGTTGCCTGCTCGCATTCCTGGCCGCGGCTACCCTGGTTTCGATCAGTCATCACCTGGCGCTGGTCTGGGTGGGGATGGAAACCACCACGCTCGCGCTGGCGCCCCTGGTATACCATCGTCACGATCGGCGGTCCCTGGAGGCGGTCTGGAAATACCTGCTGCTGTCCTCGGTGGGGATCGCGCTGGCTCTCTTCGGCACCTTCTTTCTCGCCGCCGCGCAGACTCAAGGACGCCCGCTGGTGCTGGAAGACTTGCTGAGCGGCAGCGGCAGCCTGCAGCCCGCGCTCCTTCGTGCCGCGTTCGTGTTCCTGCTGGTCGGATACGGGACCAAGATGGGCCTGGCTCCACTGCACGCCTGGAAGCCCGACACCTACGGCGAGGCCCCCGCTCTGGTCGCGGGCCTGATGGCCGGCGCCCTGACCAGCTGTGCCTTCCTCGGAGTTGCCCGGATCACCCAGGTCACCGTCGCCGCGGGGCACGACGCGTTCGTGCGGCCCATCCTCCTGGGATTCGGCCTGATTTCTCTCACCGTCGCGGCGGCGTTCATGATCGGGCAGCATGACCTGAAGCGGCTCCTGGCCTACTCCAGCGTGGAACACATGGGCATCCTGGTCCTCGGGCTCGGGTTGGGCGGAGTCGGGCGCTACGGGACGGTGCTTCACCTCCTCAACAACGGACTCATCAAGGGGGTGATGTTTCTCGCGGTCGGAAACGTGGTGCTCGCGACCGGTTCCTCCCATTCGGAGGCGGCCCGCGGCATTCTCCGCCGAGTCCCGGTGTCCGGGGTGCTGCTCCTGCTGGGTCTCTTCGCGGTAACCGGGTCCCCCCCGTTCGGCCTGTTTCTCAGCGAATTCACCATCCTGAATGCCGCCATCGGGCAGGGGCATGCCTGGGTGGCGGTGGCGATGATCGGGCTGTTCGCGCTGATATTCGTCGGTATGGCGACGGTGGTGCTGGAAGTGATCTACAGCCCGCCGGCGGTCGAAGCCCCGGTAGTGCGCGAGAACCTGCTGCTCGTGGTGGGTCCGATCCTCCTCCTCGCAGCGGTCCTCGTGCTCGGCGTGTATATCCCGCCCCCGCTCCATCGGGTGCTCACCGAAGCGGCGCGAGGCCTCGGGGGAGTAGCGCCATGACAGCCTTCGATGGTCTCGGACTTCGCAATCGCCGCGCGATCCCCCTGGCCCAGGTCCCGCAGGAGGCGGTGTCACCCTTCCGGGACACCGTCTGTCGGGCGGTGCGGGAGGGGTGGCGACTGGTCGCTTTCTTCGGCATGCCCGAGGCGGGGAGCCGGATTCGGCTGATCGCGGTTCTCGCTCAGGATGAGCGTGGGCACCTCGGCGCGTTGACCACGTTGGTGGATGGATCGTATCCCGCCCTCACGCCCGACTGCCCGGAGGCGCACCTGTTCGAGCGGGAGATCGCGGAACAGTGCGGTGTCATTCCGGAGGGACATCCCTGGCTCAAGCCGGTGCGGCGCCACCCGGCGGACCACGCGGCCAGCCATCGCAACGGGGGAGGGGCCGCGCTGGACCGGGAGCAGTACTCGTTTTTCCGGATTGCCGGCGAGGAGGTCCACGAGGTCGCGGTCGGGCCGGTGCACGCCGGGATCATCGAACCGGGACACTTCCGGTTTCAGGCCCACGGTGAGGAGGTGCTCTTTCTCGAGATCATGCTGGGCTATCAGCATCGGGGGGTGGAGCGGCTGCTGGAGACCCGTAGGCGGCCGGAGGCGGTGCTCATTGCGGAATCGATCGCCGGTGACACCGTCATCGGCCACGGGAGCGCCTTCTGTGGCGCGATCGAGGCCTTGGCTCGGAGTCGGAAGACCCCGCGGGCCCAGACCATCCGGGGGATTGCGCTGGAGCTGGAACGCCTGGCCAACCATATCGGCGACCTCGGCGCAGTGGCGGGCGATGTCGCCTATCAACCGGCGGCCGCCTATTTCGGCCGACTCCGAGGCGAGTGCCTGAACCTGCTGATGACCCTCTCCGGCAATCGGTATGGGCGGGGCCTGATCCGCCCCGGCGGCGTGGTGTTCGACATTCCGGCCGCTATGGCCGGCGAGATGCGCTCCCGCCTGCAGACTCTATTCGATGAGCTGCGGCCGGTGGGGAACCTCATGCTGAAGAACGCCTCGGTGCAGGCCCGATTCGAAGGGGTGGGCGTGTTGCCGCGGCCCAAGTGTCTCGAGCTGGGGATTGTCGGCGTGGCAGCCCGGGCTTGCGAGATACCTCGCGATGTGCGCCACGACCATCCCTATGGGGTGTTCCGATTTGCCCACATTCCCGTGGCGACGGCCTGGGCCGGGGACGTGCTGGCCCGCGCCCTGGTGCGCTGGGTGGAGATTCAGCGGTCGCTCGAGTTCGTCATTGACCAGGTGGCGGCCCTGCCGCGAGGCGGAGTCCGGGTCGAGTGCGGAGCCTTGCACCCCGGCGAACTGGTGGTGACCCTGGAAGAAGGCTGGCGCGGTGAAATCGCCCACGTCGTCATCACCGACGACATCGGGAAGATCCGCCGATACAAGGTGGTGGATCCGTCCTTTCACAACTGGAGTGCCCTGGCCGCCGCGATGCCCGGAAACCAGATCTCGGATTTCCCCCTGTGCAATAAGAGCTTCAATCTCTCCTACGCGGGGCATGACCTCTGATGCTCGACTTCCTCCGAACCCGACTGGCGCAGGGAACCAGGACCTCCGCCTTTCCCCACGGGGGGGCGGACTTCCCGGAGCGGTTTCGGGGGCGTCCGACTCGCGATCCCAATCGCTGTCCGACCAGCTGCCAGGAATGCCGCAAGGACATGCCTTCCTCGTTGCTCGCCGTCGGACCCGATGGCCGGGCGTCGCTCGACGTCGGGGCCTGTCTGTTCTCCCCGGAGGAGGCGTCGACCTGCCTTCATGGGGCCATCAGCTTCAGCACCGATCACCGGCTGGCGGTCCGGGAGCGATCCGATTTCCTGAGCGACACGGGGAGACTTCCCGCGCTCCGGGCTCTGGAGGCGCGCACCCGGCAACTCTTCGGGAGGTCGCTCCGACTGCGCTCAGTGGCGGCCGGCAGCTGCAACGGCTGCGAGGCGGAGCTGGTGGCCCTCGGCAACGTCGTCTTCGACATGGCCCGGTTCGGGGTCCAGTTCGTCGCGTCTCCCCGGCACGCGGATGGCCTGGTGATCACCGGGGCTATCAGTCGGAACATGGGGGACGCGGTCTATCGCACCTACGAGGCCACGCCGGAACCGCGTCTGGTCATCGCGGTCGGCGCCTGCGCCATCAACGGGGGCCCCTTCCGCGACAGCCCGGAGGTGGGTAACGGAGTACCGGCGGATCTGCCGGTGGACCTCTGGATTGCGGGCTGCCCGCCGCATCCGCTGACGGTACTGGATGGCCTGCTTCGGCTGCTGGGGCGGTTGGATGGAGCGGAAGCGGCGGGGGAATGAGCGACGGGTATGAATCGACCTCGAGCACTTGTTAAACGCCTGCCGCGGCGGGTGTCATTCCGAGCAGAGCGAGGAACCTGCTCTAGTGGCGCGCTTCTGAAGTCTCGATAGCGCCGCCCTCCGCAGTGTCATCCTGAGCGAAGCGAAGAGCCTGCCCTGAGCTTAGCGAAGGGATCTCACGGCTGGGGTGAGAGATTCTTCGCTTCGCTCCGCGAAGCTCAGAATGACACCTGCTTGCGGAACTTGAGAAACAGTCGACCAGCTTCTCGGGGTTGCCACATGCCGGGACGTAAAGCGTCAGAGCGGACCCGCCGGGACCAGATCATCACGGCCGCCTACGAGGTCGCCGCCCGTCGAGGGCTCGACGGCCTGACCGTCCGGCTGGTCGCGGCCAAAGCCCGCCTGAGCACCGGCCTGGTGCTCTTTCACTTCAGGTCCAAGGACCAGCTCATCGTGGCACTGCTCGATTGGCTGCTGGCGACGACTACCGAGCTTCACATCGGACCCGAGATCCGGGCCATCCCGGCACCACTGGAGCGGCTGCTCGCGCTGCTCCGACAGGAAATGGACCGTCTGTCCCGGGAGCCACGGCGGATCCGGCTGTTTTTCGAGTTCTGGGTGATGGGCGGTCGCCACGCCGAGATCGGCAGCAAGATGCGGGGCGAACTCGCGCGGTATCGGGCGGCGTTCCGTTCGATGGCCGGTGAGGTTTTGGAGACCGAGCCCGAGCGGTTCCCTCATGTCACCCCGGATGGACTGGCGGCGGTGGCGGTCAGCTTCATCAAGGGCTGCGCGGTTCAGTCGATGATCGACCCCGAGCACTTCGACATCAAGGAGTACTTGCTGGCCGCGGAGGGCCTGCTGGGCCTGCTGGCGCGTCCCGCTGCTTCGGGGATCGACGGCTAGTGGATTGTCTCTCAAGTTCTGCAAGCAGGTGTCATTCTGAGCTTCGCGGAGCGACGCGAAGAATCTCTCAGCCAACCCCACCGCGAGGACACCACCCTGCGTCGCCCCATCTCACCCGGCTCGGCCCCGCCACGGCCTGGAACCTCGGGCTGAGCGCGATTGGGGCCCAACTGATCGAACCGGTTCTGGAGTCGATCGGGTATCTCCACCGCCGGGGCTACCGGTGGAAGCCGCCCGCTGGGCGGCATTCGGGGCTGGCGTGCTGGCGGGCGGGCTCAGCTATATCGTGGCGCTTCGGATCCTGGCACGCCAAGATGGCGCGGGGCCGCGCGCTGGACGTGGGGACGGAAACTCTGGTCCGGTGCTACCAGCAGGCCGATGAAGCGACTATGTTAGCCGTCGTTCCGGGTGGGGCAGGTGAGCAGAAGGAGGGGTCGATCCCGGGATCTCTACACCGAACTTGACTCCGCAGAGATTCAGAGCCCCCGGAGCGTTACCGAATGTTGTAGGTAGAAGTTGGGGTCCGTAGCTCAGTTGGATAGAGCGCTTGCCTCCGGAGCAAGAGGTCGCGAGTTCGAATCTCGCCGGGCCCATGTGATGTACGGGGGCAGCATGCCGCGCTCCTTCGCCTCGCCGTCGCTTAGGACGGCGGGGCAACGTCATCGTTTGGGCGACCACGGTTTTCTCTTGGCGCGCTCCTCGCGATTGGCAGACCGAGCCGGCCGGGACCCGCTCGAGGTTAAAGAAACAGGCCGTCTCGCGACGGCC
>JBGPJS010000279.1:0-5693 GCA_041485505.1 Gemmatimonadota bacterium
CTCGCGCCCGTCGCCCAGATGAGCACGTCGGCGGGGAACACGGCCCCGTTGGCGAGACGCAGGTGGTTGGGGCCGGCCTCGATCGCGGTGGCACTCAGCCGGAGGCTCACCTCGGCGCGCACCAGGGCGCGCCGGGCCTGGCGGATGGCGGCCGGGGCGCGATCGCCCACCAAGTCATGCGCGGCCTCGACCAGGGTGACCACCGCTCGGGTGGCACCCAGCTTGTCGAGCCGGCTCCGCACCGTGAGAGCTACTTCCACTCCGGCCGCGCCTCCCCCCACGATGACCGCCCGCACCGACTCGGGTCCAGCCTCACGCGCGGCGCGCTCCAGGGCCGGCACGATGGCTTCGGCGCGCTGGATCGGTTTGACGAAGAGGGCATGGTCGCCCACGCCGGGAAGATCGCCGCCGGCCGGTTCCGAACCGATGGCGAGAGAGATGACGTCGTAGTGGATCGGCCGGCCATCGTCGAGGAAGAGCTCCCGCGCACCCGGATCCAGGCGGGCGGCCCTTCCTTCGACGAACTGGGCCCCGCAGGCCGAGGCGATTCTCTCGAGATCGAATTCCAGTTCTTGGGGTGAGTAGCGGCCCTCGATCAGGCCGGGCACCATGCCGGAGTAGGCGTGGCGAGGGCTGGGACAGATCAACACCGTCTCACCCGGCGTGAGCCGGCCCCGGGCGATCGCTTCGAGCACAAAGAGGTGCGCGTGTCCGCCGCCGACCAGCACCAGACGCTTGCTCATGCTATTTGAAACACGGAGGCGCAGAGAACACGGAGGGAGCCGGTGCTTTCATGGGGGCGGTGGGGGAGGAAAAGCCCAGATCAGAAACTCCGGCAGCACCCGCCTCCAGGTTTCGAGATCGTGCCCGCCCTCCACCACGAGGTGAACCATATCCCGATCGTAGCGGTATCCCTTCGCGGCCAGCTCGTCCATCAACTCGTCGGTGTCCTGAATCGAATCGATGACCCCATTGCCGTCCCGGTCATCGGTCTCATCCTGCTTGCCGCTTTCGAACCAGATGCGGAGGGCGGGATGTCCCGGGGTCGATCGAACCCGGCGGTGCATGATGCGGGAAACCTGTCTTGCGGCCACGGTGCTGTCATCGGTACGCCACCAAAACGCGCCGGAAAAGGCGCCCACGGTTCCAAACCGTCCCGGATGCCGCCAGGCCAGGTCGAAGGCCGAGAGTCCGCCAAGCGACCAGCCCAGGATGGCGGTGGCCGTGGCACCGGGGAGCAGGCGATAGCGCTCATTTACCAGCGGCATCAGCTCGTTGAGCATGAACTGCTCGTACTTGTCGGCATCGGCTCCCAGCCCCTGCGCATTGGTCACCCCGGCGGTGCCATAGTCCATGAGCCGTCTCCCGGTGGCATGAATCGCAACGACGACGAACGGCGGGACGGCCTTCCGGGCCTGCAACCGCTCGAGTGTGGCCTTCATGCCTAGGCCGGGCATGTCCTGCCCGTCATTGACGAAGAGGACGGCATACCCGCGAGTGCTGTCCGTCCCGTAGTCCGCCGGAAGGAATACATCGACGGTGCGCTCGCCGCCAAGCGCCGGTGACGCGAGCGTCAGCCGCTCCACCTGGACCGGCGCCCGGGCCGTACGACTCAGGAGGGTTAGTAGCGCCGCCGTCCCCGATTGGAGCCACACTCGCAGAGAGGTCATGGGCCGAAGTATACTTGGCCACCTCACCTGAGGACTCTACGTGTATCTACTCGGCTCGGCCCTGGGACTCCTGATGGGGCTTTCGCTTGGCTTGTTGGGGGGTGGAGGCTCGATCCTGACCGTGCCGATTTTCGTCTATCTGCTCGGATACGCGGTCAAGCCATCGATTGCCATGAGCCTTGCCGTGGTGGGGACCACCAGCGCAGCCGGGGCGGTGATCCACGGGCGGGCGGGCAACGTCAATCTCCGGGCCGCCCTGGTCTTTGGCCCCCTCGCGATGGCGGGGACCTTTCTCGGCGCTCGGTTGGCGTCGCGGGTGAGCGAGACCTTTCAGCTCACCCTCTTTGCCATCGTCATGCTGGTCGCGGCCGGATTCATGTTCCGGAGCTCAACTGATGCGCCGAGTGGCGGGCCGTCGCCCGGGGCACCACATTGGGTGACCGTCGCGGGGATCGGTGGTTGCGTTGGCCTGCTGACGGGGCTCCTGGGGGTCGGCGGCGGGTTCCTGATTGTCCCCGCCCTGGTGCTGCTGGCCGACCTCCCGATGAAACAGGCCATCGGAACCTCACTGCTGGTCATCACCATGAACTCGCTCTCGGGATTCGCGGGGTATCTGGGCCAGGTGACCATCGACTGGAGCGGCATGGGTCTGTTCACGTTGACGGCCATCGCGGGCGTGCTGCTGGGGACCCGGCTCGCGGGCCGGGTCCCCCAGGCCCGCCTCAGGCAGTTCTTCGCGGTGTTTCTGGTTGTGGTCGGTGCCTTCATTCTCCTCGAGAAGAGACCTACGGATCCGGCGCCCGTGTCGCCTCAGCACGCGCCATGATCCTCATCCGGTTCTATGACGAGAAGCTGGCCCAGGCGAGCTATCTCTTCGGGTGCGGCCGCACCGGCGAAGCCCTGGTGATTGACCCTAATCGCCATGTCGAGCAGTACATCTCCAGCGCCGACCAGGCGGGCCTCAAGATCGCGGCCGTCACCGAGACCCACATCCACGCCGATTTCGTCTCCGGCGCGCGCGAGCTGGCCGACCGCTCCGGTGCGCGGCTCTATCTGTCGGATGAGGGCGACGCGGACTGGAAGTACACTTACGCCCAGTTCGTCCACGCGGTGCTGCTCCGGGATGGCTTCAGCTTCATGGTGGGCAGCATCCGTATCGAAGCGCGCCATACGTCGGGGCACACTCCCGAACACCTGAGCTTTGTGGTAACCGACACCGCCGTGGCCGAGTCTCCGATGGGGATCGTCACCGGAGATTTCGTCTTCGTGGGAGACGTGGGACGCCCCGATCTGCTCGAAAAATCGGTCCGGGTGGCTGGCGCGGCGGAGGTCGGTGCCCGCGCCCTCTACCGGAGCCTCCAGCGCTTCAAACAATTCCCCGACCACCTTCAGATCTGGCCCGGACATGGGGCCGGCTCAGCCTGTGGCAAGGGGATGAGCGCTGTCCCACAGTCCACGGTCGGATATGAGAAGTTGTTCAACTGGGCCTTCCAGACCTCCTCCGAGGAGGAGTTCGTGAGCCAGGTCCTCGCGGGCCAGCCCGAGCCCCCCCGATATTTTGCCGAGATGAAACGGATCAACAAGCTCGGGCCAGCCATCCTGGGTGGGATCAAACGCCCCGTCCGGCTTCCCGAAACCCGACTCAAGCGACTGCTGCAGGATGGCGCACTGGTGATCGACACCCGCACCAGCGCCGACTTTGCGCAGGGCCATGTGCCTGGGACCATCAACCTTCCCCTCAACCGAAGCTTTACGACGTGGGCGGGGTGGTTCTTACCCTATGATCGCGAGTTCTACCTGATCATGGAGGACCGACAGGCCCATGCGATCGACGAGGCGGCGCAGGACCTTGCGCTGATCGGGCTGGACCGGATCGGCGGCTTTTTCGGTGACGAGATCATCGAGGCGTGGGCGACGGTAGAGGGCCCGCTCGACACCGTGCCCCAAATCGGGGTCGTGGAGCTGGCCGAGCGGCTCCGGAGCAATGGCGTCGCGGTGATCGACGTGCGCAACGCGACTGAATGGGAAGCGGGGCATCTGCCCGGCGCGACGCACCTGCCGCTCGGATATCTGCCTGATCGACTGAACGATCTGCCGCGCGACCAACCGATCGTGGTGCACTGTCAGGGCGGGGGACGATCCGCCATCGCGGCCAGCCTGCTTCAGGCCCGGGGGTTCCGGAACATTCTCAACTTCGCCCCGGGGTTCACCGGGTGGCAGGCTGCGGGGAAGCCGGTAGACTCAGCGTAGTACATCCAGGCCGGACGCATCGGCTGAGGCCATCGAAGTGGGGGGCTGGCGATGAGCGACGAGAAGCGATCCCGGGCACCGCTGCTCGAGGGCGAGAAGTTCTATCGCCAACTGGTTGAGAACAGCCAGGGCTTGATCTGCGCGCACAATCTGTCCGGCCAACTGCTCTATGCCAGCCCCGCGTCCGCCGCCGAGCTCGGGTACGGGGGCCAGGACTTGGCGGGCTGGAATCTGCGGGAACTCCTGGCCCCTTCGGTCCAGCACCACTTCGATGCTTACCTGGATCGGATCGGTCGTAAGGGGACCGATCAGGGACTCCTCCGTCTCAGGAGGAAGGACGGGGAGGAGCGGCTCTGGGCCTACCGAAACGTCCTCTGCCTGGAGTCGGGGCGGCCGGCCTATGTGATCGGGCACGCCGTGGATATCACGGATCGGGTAGGGGCCGAAGAGTTACTGAGAGAGAGCGAAGAGCGCGGCCGGGCGGTAGTCGCAGCCCTTCATGAGGGAATCATCTTTCGGACCGCCGACGGGACCATCAGCGGCTGCAATCGGAGCGCCGAGCAGATTCTGGGAACGACAGTTGAGAATCTACGGGAGTTGACGGACGGCAATGCCTCCTGTCCAGTGATTCAGGATGACGGTTCGCCATTTCCCTCCGAGGCCCACCCAACCGCGATCACCCTGCGCACCGGCCGGCCGTGCTCCGGCGTGGTCATGGGCGTCGCCCGCCCGGATGGGGAGCTGGTCTGGATCGAGATCAATTCGGAGCCGATGCTGAAGCCGGGAGAAGCCAGGCCCTATGGCGTGGTGGCATCCTTCACCGATATCACCGAGCGTCGTCGGAGGCGGAAGGCGCAGGAGCGGGATCTCCGGGAGGCACTGGCCAAGATCAAGATCCTGCATGGGATTCTCTCGATCTGTTCCTCCTGCAAGAAGGTCCGGGACGATCAAGGAGACTGGCAGCAGGTGGAGATCTACGTTCGCGATCATTCGGAGGCGGATTTCAGCCACGGCCTGTGCCCTGATTGCGAGGATCGGTTGTACCCGGACCTGCCGCCCGAGCGTGCGTGAACGGTTGTTCTGCCCTGCGCCCATCTGCTTCCTTTCTGCGGTTCATCAGTTGCGAGCCAATAGCGGGATCCACCGTGTCCGTCATCCAAGGAGAGCCTGAATGTTCGCAACGAACGGGCGTGCAGCTCTAGCACGGGGCTCTCTGCTGGCGGCAATTCTCTTGGTCCTGCCGACGAGGGACGATCCCACGCTGCCGGGCTACTCCGCCGAAGCCGCTCGCGTCGAGATCGACTGGGAGACGAAGTTCCGCGCCCTTCCGGAGCCTGACAGTCTCCGGGAGTATCTGCGCCGTCTCTCGGCCCGTCCGCATCACACCGGGTCGCCCTACGACAAGGACAATGCCGAGTGGATCCTGAGCCGGTTCAAGGGTTGGGGGCTCGAGGCGAGGATTGAGACTTTTGACGTTCTCTTCCCCTCCCCCAGGGAACGGGTGGTGGAACTGCTGGAACCGGTGAAGTTCGTGGCCAAGCTGCAGGAGCCCCCGGTGCCGGGCGATCCCACCTCGGGGCAGGTGAAGGAACAGCTCCCCACCTACAACGCCTACTCCGTGGACGGCGACGTGACCGCTCCACTGGTCTACGTCAACTACGGCATCCCCGCCGATTACGAGCGGCTGGAGCGGCTGGGGATTTCAGTTCAGGGTGCCATTGTCCTGGCCCGTTATGGCGGTTCCTGGAGAGGAATCAAGCCCAAGGTCGCCGC
>JBGPJS010000280.1:0-5685 GCA_041485505.1 Gemmatimonadota bacterium
CGAGCTGCTGGTGCGCCGCGGCCAGCGGGCCGGGTGAGATCTGGGCCGTGGCCCCGCCGGGGACGGCGGCGGCGCCCACCATCAGCAGGGCGGCGACCAGGAGCGGGGGGACATGTCCCGGGCCGCGAACCCTCACCGTCGGTCTACCAGAGCCAGGTCGCGCCGAGCGATACCACCACCGCCACGTGAATGAGCACCGCCAGGAGCGCAGTGATGGCCACTGGGCGGTGGGCCACATGCCAGAACCGGAACACCGCGTGAGTGGTGTCGAGCATCCGTCCCTGTTGGGTGAGGGACATCTCCCGACTGGCCAGGCGGAGCGCCTCCCGGACCACAGCCCGATCCCCCCGGGCGCGCCCATGGCGTTTGAGCCGGATGAGCTTGCGGAGCTCGCGACCGGCTCGCCTCCGCTCCAGATCGTCGGTCCACATGGTCCATAGCGTGCGCCGGAACCCCATGCCCTTGGTGGGAGTCGGATCGATGTCCAGGATGTGCTCCACCACTGCCCGCTCCAGGCCGGTCCGGGTTGCGATCCGTTCCAGAAGGGACTTCCGGTCGGCGGCGATCTCCTCCAGGGTCATTTCGATGCCCGCCTTGCCGCGGGGGATCCGGGCGTAGATGTAGCGGCCCACGATGCCGCTGAGCCACACCACCATCATGGCCCAGAAGCCGAGCCCGATGACGCCGGTGAAGTGCCAGCCGGCGTGGATGGCCACGAGCAGCGGCAGGCCGAGTGCCGCGAGGACGTGCACATCGAGCCAGCGGGCGATGCTCCCGGTGAAGGCGAGCCAGCGGAACTTCTTGCGCAGTGGATAGAGCCAGAGGAAACCGAAGATCGCGAGCGCGAGCAGACCGGCGCTCTGCCCGATGTAGCCGGAGGGCTTGAGCCAGGGGTGCAGGGGCGCCCGCACCCGGTCCGCCGTGGACAGGAGGTAGTAGGGAGCACCAAACAGGTTGATGCCAACTAACAACGAGACGATCACCATGAGCGCGCGGCGGGAAGCCGAGACCGGTTTTCTCTCGGCCGCGGCGGGCTCCCCGGTATGCAGGTGCAGCGGGCGGCTGTCGCGTGGTTTGACTGTCTTGGCTGTGGGGATCGGTTTCGGGGTCGTCCTCGCCGCCGAGGTCTGAGACATGATGCTGTCCGTTCTGGGATTTGACGGTAGTGCCGAAGATTGGGCGGTACGGGATATGCCCGCTGCAATGTCGGCACCGTATTGCTACGGAATGGGCATAACCCGCAACTCAGTTCATTTCAAATAGATAAGAATTGGGGTTTGGTCAAATGAGCCGTTGGATTCGTAACAATTTGTTCCGGCTGTAACGATTCGTTATTCCGACATGAAATGCGACGCTGAGTTCAGAGATTCTTCCCGGTCCGCGCCGGGAAAGCCCACCCTCTGTCATTGTGAGGCCCCGACTTGTCCCGAGCGAAGTGAGGGAAGGGGCCGAAGCAATCGGCCTGCAAGCGAGCGCGATTGCTTCGGGCCCGGCGCGCCGCGCCGGGGCCCTCGCAATGACAAAAGGGGCCCGGGCGCCATGCGCCTGGGCCTCGCATTGACAGAACCGAATGACGACGCAGCTGGTGCAGGGCTTCCCAAGATCGCCGATCAATCAATTGAGGAAGGCTGAGTGTTGAATGGATTCTGTGGTGGGCTACCTCGCTTTCGGCATGATGCTCCTGGTTCAGCTGGGGTTTCATCTGCGCCGGACCTTAAGGAAGGAGGTGCTCGCGCGGGAGGCAGCGGAGCGGGGGAAGCTCTTTTCTGACGGGCCCAGGGCCCAACACCCTCACATCGACGTCTCCCACTGCATTGGCTGTGGTGCCTGTGTGGACGTCTGTCCCGAGGGTGATGTGCTCGCGGTCATCGCGGGGAAGGCCGCCATCGTCAACGGCCACAAGTGCATCGGCCATGGGCTCTGCGCGGAGGCCTGTCCGGTGGGGGCCATCGAGATCGTCATGGCCAATCCGTCGATCAGCGCCGATATGCCACAGCTCTCCCCCGAGCTCGAGACCAACGTGGCCAACCTGTTCATCGTGGGAGAACTGGGTGGGTTGGCGCTCATCAAGAACGCGGTGAATCAGGGCCGGGACTGTGTGGACACGATCGCTCGGCGGCTTCCCGCGCTCAAACGAGGGCGGCCGACCCTCGGGGTGTCCGATGTGTGCGTGGTGGGCGCGGGCCCGGGGGGGATCAGCGCCTCACTGCGCGCCATCGAGAACCGGCTTTCCTATGTGACGCTGGAGCAGGACGAGCTGGGGGGCACCGTGGCCAAGTATCCCCGCCAGAAACTGGTCATGACCAGTCCGGTCGAATTCCCCCTGCATGGGAAGTTCACCAAGCTCGAGATCTCGAAGGAAAAGCTGCTGAGCTTCTGGGCCGAGCTCAGCCGGAAGACTGGGCTCCAGGTCCGTACCATGGAAAAGGTCGACCACATCACCCAGGACCCGTTCGGGATCTTTGAGATCGCCACACCCAAGAGGTCCTACCGGGCCCACACCGTGGTCCTGGCACTCGGCAGGCGAGGCACCCCGCGCAAACTCGGGGTCAAAGGGGAGGAGCTGCCCAAGGTGATGTACAGCCTGATCGAGGCCGATGCCTACACCGGCCAGAGAATCCTCATCGTCGGTGGCGGCGACAGCGCCGTCGAGGCCGCCATGGGATTGGCATACCAGAAGGGCAACAAGGTGACGCTGTCCTACCGTCGGGAGGGCTTCAGCCGGCTCAAGGAGCGGAACACGCAACGGATTCAAGAGCTGATGAAAGCCAAGCGGCTCGAGGTGCTGTTCAACTCCAAGCCGGTGGAGATCCGTGAGCGCTCGGTATTGATCGAGGTTAACAGCGTGGTGAAAGACCTTCCGAACGACTACGTGTGGGTCTTCGCCGGCGGCGATCCCCCCAATGCCTTCCTGGAAAAGGTGGGAGTGGTGATCGGCCCGCGGGACCTGACCGCCGAAGCGGGTGCCGCCGCGAAGCATGCGGTGCGGGTGGCGTGATCGCACCAAAACGGCCCCGGGCGGGAACCCGGGGCCGGGGGCCGAAACGACCTGAGAGGGCTTACTTGATCAGGATCTTGTTGGCCAGGGCCGGCGTCACCTTCGGAAGGTGAATCGTCAGCACCCCGTCCTGAAAGTTCGCTTCGACCTTGTTTTCCATCACTGGGGCGGGAAGGCGGATGGTCCGCACGAACTTGCCGGCCTCGCGCTCCTTCCACAGATACGTCTCGCCCTTCCCCTCCTGGACCGCCTCACGCCAGCCGGTGATCGTCAGCATTTCACCGGTGAGGTTGATATCCAGGTTCTCCTTGGGGATCCCCGGAACCTCGACCCGAAGAATGTACTCCTTCTCGGCTTCCGTCAGGTCGAGCACGGGGGCCCAAGCGGTCGCCGGCTCCAGCGCGAACGGCGGAAGCAGGGGTTCAGTGAAGAACCGATTGCCGAAGAAGCGATCGAAGGCCCGATCGATCTCTTCGGGGACCTTGCCCACAAAGGGCATCACTTTCGCAACTTTCATACAGCCCTCCTGTTGAAGTCGCGAAAGCAAAATAGTACCGACGACGTTAAGAGAGGCTGAAGGTGCGCTGAAACTCCATCTGCCCATCTGCCGGGCACATCGTCCTCCAGGCCGTGCCTATTACCGGAGCGGGCGGGCCGAGGGCTGGATGAGAATCGCTTCATCAATCATTCCGTATCCATTCATCCCCTTTTCCCAACATTGTGCCGTAGGCTGAGATGGCCTACTCACACCCTCTCGCGCCTGTGCTGCTGCGGGTCAGGATCACCGCCCAAGAAGCGGAAGGGGCGACCGGGATTGAGCGGGTGTTTTTTGCCTTCGACTCGCTTCAGTCTCCCAGCACTCTATAGGGGGGCTACCCAAGCGGCGGTGTCCTGACCAGGGACATCCTCGGGTGGGCCCCCACCCGGAGAGACCGTAACTCTCGGAGCATCAGGTTCCTATGAGACGGGTCGATCGGCGTGCGTTTCTCAAGGGGATGGGGGTCATGTCGGCGGCGACCGCCGCCTCCGCGGTGCTCCCAACTCTGGTGCTCCCGAGTGTTGTTCCTCCCCGTGACACCCCGGTGGGCCCGGTCTGGAAGAAGACGCCCTGTCGCCTCTGCGGCGTCGGCTGCGGGCTGCTGGTAGGCATCGCGAGCGGACGCGCGGTGGCTGTGAAGGGTGACCCCGACTCGCCGGTGAGCAAGGGGTTGGCCTGCGTGAAAGGCTTCAACTCGGTGCAGGCGCTCTACGGGCCGGACCGGATCAAGCGCGCCCTGGTCCGGCGCGACGGCGCCCTCGTCGAGGTGCCGCTCCCCGAGGCGTTCGACTTGGTGGCCCGCAAACTGCGCGAGACCGCCCAGCAGCACGGCAAGAACAGCGTCGCCATCTACGGTTCGGCCCAGTGGACCATCCCGGATGCCTACGTCGCCTCGAAACTGTTCAAGGGGGCGCTGGGCACCAACAACGTCGAGACCAGCACCCGCCTCTATGGCGCCAGCGCGATGGCCGGCCTCCAGAGCAGCTTCGGCCTCGATGGCGCGATCGGCTGCTACGAGGACATCGACCACGCCGACGTCTTCGTGCTGTGGGACATCAACCTCTCCGAGACCGACCCGGTGCTCTTCTCCCGCATGCTGGAGCGCAAGCGGGTTGACCCGGCCGTCCGCATCATCGACGTGTCCACTCGCATCTCGCGCACCAGCTACGCCGCCGACCACTCCCTGCTGCACGCGCCCCATGCCGGGCCGGCGGTCGCCAATGGAGTCTGCCAAGAGATCGTGGCCCGGAAGTGGGTGCATCGGGAGTTCGTCGACAAGTACGTCGCCTTCAAGCGCGGCAGGACCAACATCGGCGACGGCCTTGATGCCGACGCCCTCATCTCGGACGACGCCACCGACGCCACCTGGAACGAGTACGTGGCCTTCCTGGCGGACTACGAGCCGGAGCGGGCCCAGGAGTTGTCCGGTCTCTCGGCGCCGAGCATTCGCTGGCTCGCGTCGCTCTATGGCGATCCGCTGCGCAAGGTGATGTCGATCTGGGGCCGGGAGGTGAACCAGGATGTGCGCGGCACCTGGATGAACAATCTGCTCTACAACATCCACCTGCTGGTGGGCAAGGTCGCGTCGCCCGGGAACGGTGCGTTCGCGACGACGGGACAGCCCAGTGGCGGGTGCGCCGTGCAGGACGCGGGCAGCCTGACCCACACGCTGCCGCGCGGGGTGGTGCAGAACGAGGCGGACCGCCACCGCGCCGCTGAGATCTGGGGTGTGCCGGTGGAGTCCATCGACCCCCAGCCGGCCGCGCCTGCCCTCTCGATGTTCCGCCGGCTGGAACGGGGCGACATCCGCTTCCTCTGGATCCTGGCCACCGATCCGATGGTCAGTCTCCCCAACCTGGACCGCTACCGCCGCGCAGCTCGCCTGGAGGACCGATTCGTCGTGGTGTCGGAGGCCTACCCGACGCCGACCACGGATGTGGCGGACGTCGTCCTTCCCGCGGCGATGTGGCTCGAGCGCGAAGGCATCTACGCCAACGCCGAGCGGCGGGCGCAGCACTTCGAGCGGATCGTCGCGCCGCCGGGTGATGCGACCGGCGACGCCTGGCAGATGATCGAAGTCGCCCGCCGGCTCGGCCACGGGTCGCTCTTCGCCTGGGACGAGCCGCGTCACGTGGAGCAGATCTGGGAG
>JBGPJS010000281.1:0-5676 GCA_041485505.1 Gemmatimonadota bacterium
CCACATCTCCCGCACTCGCCTGCCGCTCGCTCACGATCCCGGCGAAAGGCGCCCGTACGGCGGTCTTGCCCAACTGCTTCTCCGCCGCCGCCAGCCGCGATTGGGCATCGGCCAGCGCCCCTTCGGCATTGGTCACGTCCCAGGTGGCCCTTTCGAGTTCGCGGTCCGCGATGGCACCGGCCTCGGCCAGTTTCTTCGAGCGCTCCGCGTTCCGGCGGGCCAGCTCCAGTGTCGACTCCGCGGTTCGCACCGCCGACTTGCCGGAGAGCCAGGCATCCCGGATGGCCGAATCGTCCAGCCGCGCCAGCAGCGCGCCCCGGCCGACACTCTGTCCCTGCTCGGCGTAGACCTCCAGCACCGAGCCCGCGATCTCGGCGTGCACCTGGGCGGCACGCTCCGGCGCCAACGACCCGGAGATAGCGGGGCCGGTCTTGAGCACCGTCTCGCTCGCGATGACGATGTTTTCCGGACCCACGGTCAGCGCCGCATCCGCCGCCGCCATCGCCGACGGATCCGACTTTCCCTTACAGGCAGCGAGGGCCACCAGAAGGAGTGGCGCGAGGCGCCACCGGCGCTGTAGGGGCGACCCGGTGGGTCGCCCTTGAAGAGAGCGCCTCCGGACATCGGCGGTAGGTTCCCATTCCAGCTGTCTCATGGTGTGAAGCTTCCCGTTTGTCCTGCCTGTGATTGACCACTAGTCTGCTGCTGTGGGGACGGGGCGGACTGTTGCTGCCCGCCTGCCCGCCCCGCCGCCTGCCCACCGTCCAGCGGGAGATCCCCAATCAGCGCCATGCGCACCCGCGCCACCTGAAGATCGCGGGCGGCCAGGGCCCGATTGGCCTCGGCCTGTTGCAATTGGATCCGCGAGTCGGACAGCTCAGTCTGGGTCGAGATGCCTTCCCGGTAGCGGATTTCGGCAATCGCATACGCCCGCTTGGCCTGTTGAGTGGTTCCCTGGCTCGCGGTCCAAGCCGCTTCCGCCTCCTGCAGCAGAGCGCGCGTGCTCCGGGCATCGAGTTGGGCCAGCTGCTCCGTCTGCCGCAATCGGAGTCGTGACTCCTCCAGGTTGGCCTGGGCCACGCCGACGTCGCCCCGGATGCGGCCGCCGGTGAAGATCGGAACCTGCAGACCGATCCCAATGGTCCAATCGGTGAGGAATTGGTCCCAACCGGGCAGGCCGGAGCCGGGATAGGCGATTTTGGCGTAGGAAGAGGTCAGAGAAAGAGCCGGAAACCGCTGGGCCCGCGCCGCGGTCAACAGTCCCTCCTGGGCCTGGACCGCCTGGGCCGCCTGCCGCACCGGCGCCCGCGATTCGGTCGCGGTATCGGTCGGAGAGGCCAGCACCGAGGCCAGAGTCGGGACCTCGTCCATGGTGCTGTCCGCCAAGTCGGTCGTCAGGAGCAGTTCCTGATCGGGCGCGAGGTGCAGCAGTTGCTTGAGACGGAGAAGTGCAATGTCCCGATCGGCCCTCCGCTGCAGCACCACCGGACGCTGGTTATCCCGGGTCACCTGGGCGCGCAGCAGGTCGAACTCCGGCTGGTTGCCTACCTGGCGGGCGAGCCTGGTTTGGGCGAGGGTGGTGTCGGTTTGATCGAGGGTCGCTTGAGCGATGGTCAGCAGGCGGTTACTCAGCACCGCATCGTAGTAAGTGCGGGTAATATCAAGCATCAGCTGCGCCTCGGCCGCCGTAAGGCCGATCTCCGCGCTCCGGCGCCCGGCTGCCGCGGCGCGGCTCAGGGCCCGGATCCGCCCTCCCGCGAAGAGGGTCTGCGACGCCGAGAGGCCGAAGCGGTACTGATTCTTTCGGCCGAAAGGCAGGTTGCTGAAGGCGGCCAACGGATTCACGCTGGAAAGGCACTGCACCGCGCTCTCCAAGGAATCCAGTCGGGTCGCGATGGGCTGGAGCGGATCCGGCGTGAAGCGGTTGCAGCTGCTGGGGCCTGCGGGTTGCGAGCTGGTGCTGCTGGTCGAGCCGAACTGGGACTTGAGGGTCCGGGTATAGGAGGCCGAGCCGGTGAGCTGGGGAAAGAACTCGCTCCGGGCCTTGAGCTGCTCCCCACGGGCTCTCGCTACCGCCGCGCGTGCGATCCCAACCGCCTCGCTGGCCGGTCCGGAGAGCTGCAAGGCCTCCTCGAGCGTGAGCTGGCGGCCCGCTGGCAGCGTATCTCCGACGGGCCGCTGCGCGGAGAGCGGTGTCCACCCCAGCACCCACAGCGCCCCGGATAGACCCGCGGCCTGATGGGCCAGTCGACCGATCGAACCCCTCATACCGTCTCTTTCACTTTGCGGTCCAGGGCCCCCTTGAGCCGGAATCCCACCGCGCCCAGCACCAGCCCGACGTAGTGCCGAATAACCTCTTCCGGCGGGGGGAGGGAGGGTTTATTGAAATGGTCACGCCATATGGCGTGGGTGAACACCGAGCCGAGCAGCAGGCCGGCCGCCGCGTCGGGGTGGAACTCTCCAGTGGCGAGCCCCAGCTCTCGCATGCGGGCCAGATACCGTGACACCATCGCGTGCTCGCAGCTCGGCTCCTCGCAGATTCCCGGGGCGATCTCCGGATGCTCGACCATGTCACCCATCACGCGGCAGATCACTTCCCGACTCTGGTACCAATGCCGATAGACGTTGATGGCCCAGGTGAACAGCTCCGTCTCAGGCTCAACGGGCTCTCCCAACTCCACGAAATTTGGCTGACGATGGGCCATGATCAGCGCCGCCTTTACCAGCGCTTCTTTGGTCCCAAAGTGCCGGAAGAGGGTGATTTCGTTCACACCCGCCTCCTCCGCGATCCGGCGGGTGGTGGCCCCGCGAAAGCCGACCTCGGCGTAGACCTGGGCGGCGGCTTGGAGAAGGCGTTCCCGGATTTCCATGGGGCGACAGTTTAACAACCGGCCTTCACAAATGCAAGTATGTACTTGCACTCAGTCACTTGATGGCCTAGCGCCGACCGGTACCAGGGGCCGAGCGGGTCTCCCGGGCTGGTTTACCTTTGGACCTATGAACGACCGACCCTCCGGCAGGTCGCGCGGTGTCGCCTTGGCGCTCTGTATCCCGCTCGGGGTCTTCGGCGCCCACCGCTTCTACACCGGCAAGACCGGATCGGGAATTCTCATGGCCGTCACCATCGGCGGCCTGGGGCTCTGGTGGCTCTACGACGTCATCATGATCGGGAGCGGAGAGTTCCGGGACGATGAGGGGCGCCGGCTCAGTTTGTGGGATCCGCATTCCTACGACCTTGAGAGCGGCCAGGTCCCCGAGCACCTGCTGGACGAGGTCGAGCTGCTACGCCGCGAGGTGGCGGAGCTGGCCGAGCGGCTCGACTTCACGGAGCGGATGCTGGCTAATCCCGGCCGTCAGACTTCAGGGCGAGAAGGTGGAGGGAGCGGGTCGGGTTGACCTCACCCCCTGGCGGTAGGGCGGTAAGGCGGTAACGCGTTAAGGCGATTGGCCGGGTGGGTGACGAGTGATTGGTGCAGACTTCATCCGTTTGAGGGCCTAACCCTGTCGGCGCTGGTCTGGACCGCCTCATAGAGTCCCCATGTCTTCCTTCCTGCTTCCCAGCGTAGGTCATCCAGCCGCTCCCAGTCCGCCTCGGACATGAACCCAAGATCCTTGGCCAGACGAAGAGAACAGGCCAGTTCGGACAAAGAGCCCAGGCTGTTATCGAGGTAACGCCTGAACTCCCGCGGCCCCCGTTTGGCGGATCCTTCCGCGATGTTGAGGAGTGCGGAGGTCGCTGCCCGGCGCACTTGCGAGGTGAGGCCGTACATTTCCTCTCGGGGCCATGTCTTCGATGCCTTGTAGACCTCCAAAGCCAAGATGTGGCATGCCTGCCAGGCTTCGAATCGTTCGTACGGCATGACATGCATGGACATGCCGTGAATCTGCTGAATCCAAGCCCACCAAGTGTCATCAAATTCATGCGAGCGGAATCCTTTTCACGCCATACCCGCCTTTGTCGTCTTGCCGCCCTACCGCCCTACCGCCCTACCGCCCCCTACCCAATCCGCTTCCGGAACCGCCGGGTCGCGAGAGTGAGCAAGACGACCGCCATGAGCGAGAGCGAGACCATCTGGGGCCAGAGGGTCTCGACCCCGGCGCCCTTCAGAAAGACCCCACGGATGATTTCCAGGAAGTAGCGGATCGGATTCAGCAGCGTGATCCACTGGAAGATCTTCGGCATGCTGCTGATCGGAAACATGAAACCGGAGAGCAGCATCGCGGGCTGAAAGACCAGGAACATGGTCATGAACGCTTCCTGCTGGGTGTTGGAGACCGTGGAGATCAGGAGCCCCAGCCCCAGCCCGGCCAGGATGTAGACCATGCTCGCACCCAGCAGCAGCAGGAAGCTGCCCCGCATCGGGATCCCGAACCAGAGCATCGCCACCGCGGTGACCAGCAGCAGATCGATGATCCCCACGATGGCCACGGGTAGCATCTTCCCCAGGATCAGCTCCCCGGGGTGCATGGGGCTCACCATGAGCTGCTCGAGGGTCCCCATCTCGCGCTCGCGTACCACGCCCAGGGAGGTGAGCATGAGGCACATGAGGAGCACGATGGTGCCCATCACGGCCGGGACGTTATAGACTCGGCTGGCGAGGTCGGGGTTGTACCAGATCTGCGGTCGGAAATCGACTCCGGGTGCGCGACTCCGGCCGGCGGTGGTGCCGACCGCATTGGCCCCGAATTGCTGGACGATGCGACTGGCGTAGCCCCGGGCCAAATTCGCGGTGTTCGAATTGGTGCCATCCACAACAATCTGTACCCGGGCACCGCCGCCGTTGCGGAGTTCGCGCGCGAACCCGACCGGAATCTCCAGGCCCACCAGCGCCCGGCCCCGGTCGAGCGCATCGGCCATTTCTGCGGACCGCTCCCCCGCCTCGGCGATGCGGAAGTACCCCGAGGCCGTGAAGGTGGCCTGGAGCTGACGCGATGCCTGGGAGTGGTCGTGGTCCACGACGACGGTCGGCACATTGCGGATATCCGTGTTCACCGCATAGCCGAAGACCAGGAGTTGAATCATCGGCGAAATGAACATCATCCGTAGCATCCGCCGATCGCGAAGCATCTGCCGGAATTCCTTCCGGGCCAGCTCGCGCAGGCGGAGGTAGTTGAGGGATTGGGGAATTCCGGGATTGGGGGAGGTGCCGACCATGGAGATCTCCCAAGAGTTGAACCGACCCACAATCCACAATCCCACAATCCACAATCCCTCAATCCCTCAATCCCTCAATCCCTCAATCCTTCAATCCCTCAATCCCTCAATCCCCCAATCCCTCAATCCTTCAATCCCTCAATCCCTCAATCCTTCAATCCCTCAGTCCCTCAGTCCCTCAATCCCTCAGTCCCTCAATCCCTCAGTCCTCCAGCTCCTTCCGGAACGACCTGACCGCGAGCCCCAACCCGAGCAGGGCATACGCGGCGAGGGCCAGACTCTGCGGCCAGAGCACCGCCAGCCCGACGCCTTTGAGGAAGACTCCACGCACCACGACGATGAAGTAGCGGGCCGGGACCAGCAGACTGATGCCGCGCAGGACGGCGGGCATGTTGCCGATGTCAAACGCGAAACCGGAGAGGAGAAAGCCCGGGAGATAGGTGGTCAGCATGCTCATCTGAGTCGCGAGCAGCTGCGACTTGGCCGCCGCGCTGATGAAAATGCCCAGCCCCAGGCTGCCG
>JBGPJS010000282.1:0-5676 GCA_041485505.1 Gemmatimonadota bacterium
CCTCCGCGATGATGCCCTCTGCCGTGATGCCCTCGGCCTCGGCAGCGAAGTTGGGGAGGATCCGATGTCGCAACACCGGAAGAGCTACCCGTCGGATGTCCTCGGGCGAGACCGCGGGTCGGCCGCGAAGCAGAGCATGCGCCTTGGCGCCGAGCACGAGGGCCTGTCCCGCCCGGGGCCCGGCGCCCCAGCGGACGTAGCGCTGGACCAGATCGAGCGCTCCCTCTCCTGGGCGGGTTGCCCGTACCAGGCCGGCGGCGTAGCGCAGGGCCGGCTCGGCTGCCGGCACCTGCCGCGTGGCGCGCTGCAGCGCCATGGTCTGGGCCACATCCAGTACCGGGTGGAGCGGTTCGGCATCGGCCCCGGTGGTGGCCCGGAGGATACCGACTTCCTCATCCTCGACCGGATAGCCGATGCGGATGTCGAACAGGAAGCGGTCCAGTTGAGCCTCGGGAAGGGGATAGGTCCCCTCTTGCTCGATCGGATTCTGGGTGGCCAGGACGAAGAACGGTTCCGGCAGCGGCATCGACACGCCGGCCGCGGTGACCCGGTGCTCCTGCATGGCCTCGAGCAGTGCGGCCTGGGTGCGCGGGGGCGTGCGATTGATTTCATCGGCCAGGACGATGTTGGCGAACACCGGACCGCGGACAAATCGGAAGGTCCGACTGCCCGAGGCGGCATCCTCTTCCATGACTTCGGTCCCGGTGATGTCACTGGGAACCAGGTCCGGGGTGAACTGGATCCGACGGAATTCCAGCGCCATGGCTTCCGCCAGCGAACGGATAAGCAGGGTCTTGGCCAGGCCGGGTACGCCGACCAGCAGCGCGTGACCGCCGGCCAGGAGGGCCATCAGCACTTCGTCGATCACCGCTTCCTGCCCGATGATCCGCCGGCCGATCTCGCCCCGCAGCCGCTCCACGCCCGCCAGAAGTCCCGGTTCGGCGGGGGTCACCGGCGCTCTTACCGCCATGAGCTCAGACCGCCTCGGAAAGACTGGTGAAGTTGAAGTCCTTAACCTTGAGGCTCGGCATGACGACATCGCCGCCGGCCTCAGTACCGGCCAGCCGTTCCCCCCGACCCAACCCTTCCAGATTGTTCAGCATGAACAGCGGCGACTCATTGAACCGGAAGTTGCGAAGCGCCTTGCCGATCTTGCCGTTTTCAATCAGGAAGGTGCCGTCCCGGGTGAGACCGGTATAGAGAATGGTCCGGGGGTCCACCTCACGGAGATACCAGAGCCGGGTCAGCAGCACCCCGCGATCGGTCGCGGCGATCATCTGGTCGAGCGAGCTGGTCCCCCCGGCCAGTTTCACTGAAGAAGGGAAGCCGGTCGGCTCCTTCCCCTGCTTCTTGGCCCAGAACCGGCTATAGGAGAGCTGCTTGAGCACGCCGTCCTCGACCCAGACCTGGCGGCCGAGCGGCAAGCCCTCGCCATTAAAGGGCTGGGCCAGAAGCTGAGGATCCTGGGGATCCGAAATCAGGCTGATCCGGTCATCCAGGATTTTCTCGCCGACCTTGTTGCCGCCGCTTTCCTTTACAAAGGGACTCCGCCCCTCATCCGCCGTCCGGGCGTCGGCATAGAACAGGATCAGCTGCACCAGGTCACCCACCGCCTGCGGCTCGAGGATCACGGTGTACCGCCCCGGCTCAATGGCCACCGGACTGCGTGAAGCCCTGGCCTTGGCGATGGCGCGCTCGCTCACCGCGCCGAAGTCCAGTTGCGACCAGTCAGGGTGATCGGCGCCGGCCCAGCCGGAACCGGTACCGTCGGCGGTACGGACGGTCAGGGTGTAGTTGGAGTAGGTGTTCGGATGATAAGCAAAGAGGCCCGCGCTGTTGGCGAGCGCGGTGGCCGCTGCTCCGGTAGTGATGAATCCGGCGGCCTGCAGGTCGTTGGAGGATCGGGCCACGCCCAGAGCCGTCATCGCGGCACGGGCCCGGTCGGCGGCGGAGAGCTGGGCCGTCCCCTCGAAATAGGCGCTGACCGGTTGGTAGGTCTGGGGTCCCAGCAGCGGCATGTCCTCGGGATCGTCCGGGGCCAATCGAGCCAGCGCTTCCGATTGAGCCACCACCCGCCGGAGCGATGCTTCCGAGAGATCGTTGCTGGTGGTCACCGCATGCTTGGGCCCGAACCAGCTCTGGACCACAATGCTGGTATCGTCCACGCTGCCGGAGGTCGAGAGCTGGTTGGCCGCGAACCGGGTGTTGACACTGTGGCTGCTGTTGACGCTGACCTGGATCCGCTCAGCCTTGGAGAAACCGATGATGCGCTGGAGTAGCGCCTGGCTCTCCTCCCGCGAAAGAATGGAAGCGCTCACGCCTTCCTCCCGGTATTGATCACGTTGATCTGACGAAACCGGGCCGGGACCGCGCCATGGCTCACGCCGTTGCTCTGGCCCGGCTGGCCCTTCCCGTCGAAGAAGGTACCGCCGAGTTGGTAGCTGCCCTTGCCGCCGATCAGGTCCATGGAATTCCAGAAGTCCGGGGTCCGGATTTGATAGGCCACATCCTTGAGCATCCCGACGAGCTTGCCGCCCTTGATCTCGTGGAAGACCTGGCCGCCGAACTGCGCGTTGTAGCGCTGCTGGTCGATCGAGAAGGACCCATCCCCCACGATGGCGATCCCCCGATCGGTGGCGGCGATCAGATCCTCGAAGCTGTGTTCGTCCGGCCCCGGCAGCAGCGACACGTTGGGCATCCGTTGGAACTGCACGTCGCTCCAGCCCTGGGAATAGGAGCAGCCGTGGGACCGGGTCTCCCGCCCCTGCTGGTGGTACCACCACTTGAGCCATCCGGCCTGCTCCCGGGTGGTCTGGTAATCGTTGAGGACCCCCTTCTTGATGATGAGGAAATCGTCCGGCTTCACTCCTTCGTCGTCATAGCCGATGGTCGAGATAGCGCCTTCCTGTGACCGGTCCCCCTGGACGTTCATGAACTCCGGCCCGTACTTGAGCTTTCCCAACACCTTGTCGGGAGGAGCCACGAAGCTGGTGCCGGCGTAGTTAGCCTCGTACCCCATGGCTCGGTCCAGCTCGGTGGGGTGGCCGATCGATTCATGAATAGTCAGCCATAGGTGAGAGGGGTGCAACACCAGGTCGTAGCGCCCCACCTCGACCGGCTTGGCCGATAGCTTCTGCGCCGCCTCCTCCGCCCAGCCACCCGCCTTGCCCACCAGGTCACTCTCGACCACGTACTCCCAGCCCCGCCCCATCGGCGCGACACCGGCCGAGCGGTGCTGGAAGTCGGAGCGGTCGGGCGCCACCGCGGTGGCCGTGATATTGGGAAAGCTCCGGATGAACATCTGGGAGATCACCGAACCCTCGGTGGACGCGAAATTCCGCTCATCCTTGACCAGAAAGAGCGCGCTGCTGACGAACTTCACGTTGGTCACTTTGAGCGCTTCGGCGTTGGCCCGGAGCAGCAGGTCAGCCTTCTCTTCGACCGAAATGGTCCAGGGATCCACCTTGAAAGCGCTCTGCCAGCTCACGTCCTGGTAGACGGGTGAGGGCAACAGCTCGACCGGACGGTCCCGCGCGATCCGGTTGGCCTTGGCGATCGCCACCGCCTCCCGGGCCGCCCCCGAGACCCCCTCTTTCGTGAGTTTCTGCGTGGCGGCAAATCCCCAGGTCCCCTCCACCAGCGCCCGGACCCCGCACCCCATGGTGTCGGTGTCCACCACATTCTGGATCTGGTGCTCGCGGGTAAAGACGAAGTTCTGGCGCTGCCGGCCGATCCGCACGTCGGCGTACCCGGCGCCGGCCATCTTGGCCGCATTCAGCGCCTCCATCAGAAGTTCCCTGGTGACCGGATCCATTGGCGGCGCGGCGGAAGGGAGGTCGGGCCGAGTCGCGGTCGCGAAGGCCTGCCTCAACGTCCCTTCGGTGGCCAGCACCCCGGCCGTGAGGCCGGCCAGCTTCAGAAACTCCCGGCGGTCAGTCATAGAACGTTCCAGGGTGAAAGTCAGACATTCACCGGAATGCGGTGGCGTGGGTCCCGCGGTGCGGCATTGGCTGGAAGAAGTGTCGGTCGCGCTATCCCGGAGACACATCTGGAGGTCAGACGGATGCACCCCGGCCCGCGTTTCAGCCTTGCAGGCCTGTCATGGATGTTTGCTCGGTTTCCTCCGTTGCGCAACCGTCTCCCGGACCTGGGATCGTATCGGGGCCAGTCCAGCCCGTCGGTCTCGTCTGTTCGCTGCGAATGACACCATCGGATCGACCTTCGACTCTTGGCGAGCGGGCGGGACAGGTTGGCTCGTGGGTCCCGCCCACACCGTGACTCTCGCGGATCTCGTCCTTCGGCCGAGTCGCGCTAAAATGCGCCGCTCGGCGCTTTCTCGGTGACGGCGATTGGGCCATTGAGCGCAATATTCTTCTCGGGGGGGGCCAAGGCCGGCTAACGAAGCGCTGACGATCGCTCCAATTCAGCGAGGACTCAGACAGCATGGGGGACGCCAAGGGGGAACGGGGAACGGGGAACGGGACTTGATTCGGTACCCGTTCTCGGCTCCCGCGTGTCAGCCTCCAAGATCAATCGACCATCGGCAATCGGCAATCAATCGTCAATCTCAATCGCCATCGCCAATCAGGGAGGGGGGAAAGCCAGACCGCCGGATCCCCTCGGGACCCGGCGGCTGGTTGAGTGGGGCCCCGGCCTGCTCAGGGCACCGTGAAGGTCTTGGTCAGCTTGCCCATCTTGCCGCCGTTGTCGGTGACCGTCAGGGTCCACGTAAGGGTCATGGATCTCGCGAAGGTCCTGGTGAAGGTCGCGAGCGTTGCAACGGTCACTCCACCGGCATTCGTCCACTTGTAGGCGACGATGGTGCCGTCCGGATCGTGGGAGCCGGTGCCGTTGAAGGTGCAGATATGCGCCGGCGCCGGCTGGCAACTGACCGTCCACGCCGCGACCGGCGGCTGGTTGGTCCCGGTGCTCAGCGTCACGGCCTTGCTGAGCGAGTTCGTGAGCCCACCGCCGTCGGTCACCTTGAGCGTCACCTGGTACGAGCCGGCCGCGGCGTAGGTGTGCGACGGGGTCGCGCCGGTACCCGTGGAGCCATCACCGAAGGTCCAGCCGTACGACACGATACCGACGTCATCGGTGGAGCCGGTGCCGTTGAAGCTGCATGCCCGGGTGGTGTTGTTGCAACCGAACGTGAAGCGCGCCACCGGCGGCTGGTTGGGCGGCGGCCCGATGCTCGGGATCACGGAGTTGGCCAGGGTTCCCCGGGTCCGCTCCAAGCTCCGGGTCCCGAGCGTGGCATTATCGACCAGGAACGCGATCGCGCCCACCCCGCAGGGACCCTTGTAGGTCCAGGTCGCGACGCCGGCAGCGTTGGTGACGCCGGTGACGGGGTTGTTGGTCCAGTAGTCGTCCAGGAAGCGACCGTTCACCTGCACGTTCGCAAGCGCGGCCCCCGTCTCGCTGGTGACCGTCACCGTCGCCGTGGTGACGTTATACATCTTGCCGCCCTGGAAGCAGCTCCCCGGAAACGCCGGGTCCTGCACGAACTGCGCGGTCATCACCAGCGCGCTCGATACCAGGCAGTTGCTCCCGCAGGGGGAGACCGGCACCATCTTCATCAGCCGCTGACTGCGGCCGATCATGACCTGAGTCAGGATCTGCCCGGCGTTGTTCATGGGGCCGCCATTGCCGACGGTAGCCCCGGGGTACGCGGGC
>JBGPJS010000283.1:0-5653 GCA_041485505.1 Gemmatimonadota bacterium
ATTCACCGCCAGGACGTAGTCCCCTTCCTTCACATCAACTCCCGGCTGGCGCAGCGGTGACCGGACCTCGTTGTCCCACGGCGCCCCATCGATGATCTTCGCGATTCGGGCGGCGCTGTTCTCGATCTTCCAGTCCACGCCGAGGAGGCCCACCCCACGAGTCGGGGCCGACTCGAGGTCCCCCCCACCCCGATAGGTGTGCGAGGAGTTGAGCTCCGCGATCAACTCGCCGATCACGAAATTGACATCCCAGCGGGTCACCGCGTTATCGAGAAGCTTGCCGTAGCGGATCCGCATGGCGTTCCAATCGACCCCGTGCATCCCGGGATCGTAGAACAGGTCCCGCTCGAATCGCCAGACGTCGTTGAAAATCTGGCGCCATTCCGCCCGAGGATCGACCGCCATTTCCATCTCATCGGTGTGGAGCGGTTTGTCCACCTTCTGCTTGGGCTTCGGCTCGACGATGGCGTACCGTTCCTTCTTGACCGTGAGGAGTTTCTTGCCGTTGGCCGAGAGGCTGATCCCGTCCGCGTCGTCGACCACGACGCTCTCTTCACGCGACTTGAGATCGTACAGGAGCACCGGGGTCGCACTGTCGCCGCTACCTGCCGCGGCAAATCGGCGGTAGAGCACTCCGCCGGAGACCGCCGTGAGGTCGGCGTAGCTGCCCGGACGGGGAGGCAGAGTCACCACCCGTCGCTCGAAGCCGTCCAGGTCGATTTCGACCGGCCCGGGCTTCTTGGCGGAATCCGCAGCGGTCGGCTTGGCCCCACCCTTCTTGTCCTTCCCCTCTTTCGCGCCCGCCTTGCCCGCCGTGTCCGCTTTGGTGCTGTCCCCGGCGGCTCCCTCCTCGTCGCTCCTGGCGGCCAGGGGCGAAGCGATGGATTGCCGCAGCGTGACCGCCACCAGGTTGGTGCTGTAGGGATAGACGAAGCTGTTGTCAAGATCGCTGTACAGCGGCTGGAACGCGCGGTTGGACAGGAAGTACAGGTACTTGCCATCAGGATCGAACGTGGGGGTCTGGTCGTTGTAGAACCCGGCGGTCACTTGATGGGTTTGGCTGGTCCGGGTGTCGAAAACGGCGATCGCGGTGGCGCCTCGCGCCTGGTCCTTGGTGTAGGCCAGCCAGCGCGAGTCCGCCGACCAGCTCGGCGCGAAGGCCTCGAGCGGCCCCTCGTACATGTATTGGTTCCGGTCCACGACCGCGGTCTTGCCGGTCTCGATTTCACAGACCCGGATAGTCATCGTCTGGTCGACGAACGCGACCCTCTTACTATCGGGGGACCAGAAGAGCCGATAGCGAAAGCCCGGCCCGAAGCTGGTGATTTTCCGCTCCCCGCCGGCGCCGTCGGCGGGCCGGACATACAGCTCGTACTCCCCGGAGCGGTCGCTCCAGTAGGCGATGGTCTTGCCGTCCGGACTCCAGGCCGGCCACCGTTCGGCGACGCCGGAGCTGCCGGTCAGATTCCGGACCGGCCCGTGTTCCGCCGGGACGGTGAAGAGCTCGCCTCGGGCCTCGAATAGCGCACGCTGTCCGTTGGGACTCAGCCCCCAACTCTGGATCAGCCCGCCGACTTTGGCCGCCCGGGGCCGCAGCGTCGCTTCGTCCGTCACCACATCGATCTTCACCTCGTGGGTCTGCTCGGTCGCGAGGTCCAGGAGGTAGAGCCGGCCCCCGGCCTGGAAGACGATGTCAGAGGGCCCGATCGACGGGAAGGTGACGTCGAAGTCGGTGAATCGGGTGATCTGGCGGAAGCTCCGCTGGTCGAGGTCCAGCGCCCAGATGTTGTTCCGTTGGGAGGAGTCGCGATCGGACAGGAAATAGAGGGTCCGCTGGTGCCACATCGGCTGAGCATCGTTGCCGGGGTAGTCCGTCAGCCGCTCGGAGGCATAGCTCTGCAGGTCGAAGAGCCAGAGGTCCGGGGCCCAACCGCCGCGGTAGCGCTTCCAGGTGCGGAAGTCGTTGGTCTGGGGCATGTAGACGATCTGGCGAGCATCGGGTGAGAGCGCGGCAAACTCCCCATAGGCCACCGGCAGCCGCTCGGGCAGGCCGCCGCTCGCATTGATCCGATAGAGCTGGTTGAAGCGCTGGGTGCCACTCGCCATTCCCGAGGCGATCAACACCGATCGTCCGTCCGGGTACCAGTCGACCAAGCGGTCGGTGCCCGGATGGTGGGTGATCCGGGTGGGAACTCCGCCAGCGGTCGGAATCACGTAGACATCGCTGTTCCCATCGTAGTTGGCGGTGTACGCGATCCGGGCGCCGTCGGGGGAGAAGCGGGGAAACGCCTCCTCCCCTGGCGGCGAGCTCAGTCGTTCCGCGGTGCCACCGCTCTTGGGCGCCACCCAGATGTCACCGGCGTAGACGAAGGCGATTTGGGTAGCCGAGACGTCCGGATACCGGAACATCCGGGCGTCAATCTGGGCCTCGGCAGGGACTGCGAGCCCCGCCAGCGTGAGCAGGAGGTAACCGGTCTGTCGCATGTGAACCCACCAATGAAAGATGTGCCGCTCCGACCCCTCTTCCGGTCGGGCACCCGGCCCGCACTTCCTACGGGTACAGTCGGTGAATCTGCCTGGGAAACGCGATCGTCTCCCGTACGTGCGGGGTCCCGGTGATCCATGCGACCGTCCGCTCCACGCCGAGCCCGAATCCGGAGTGGACGAAGGTTCCATACTTCCGGAGATCGAGGTACCAGCGGTAGACCGCCGGGTCGAGTCCCTGGGCCTGGATCCGGGACAACAGGCGGTCGTAGTCGTCCTCGCGCTGAGAGCCACCGATGATCTCCCCGTAGCCCTCGGGCGCCAGGCAGTCGTTGTTCAACACGGTCCGGGGATCTTCGGCATTCTCCTTCATGTAAAACGCCTTGACCGCTTTCGGATAGTTGTAGACGAAGAGCGGCCGATCGTATTCCTTGGCGAGCAGGGTCTCGTCGTCCCCTCCCAGATCATGTCCCCACTGCATGTCAGAACCGAGGCTGTTCAGCTTGACCACGGCGTCGCTATACGAGATCCGTGGAAACGGTGGCTGCACCAGTTCGAGCGGCGCGGTGTCCCGCTCCAGCTCCTTGAATTCCTCCTTGCGGCGTTCCAGGGTGCGGGCCACCACGTAGCTCACGAACTCTTCCTGCAGTTTCATGTTATCGTTGGAATCATTGAAGGCGACCTCGGGCTCGACCATCCAGAACTCGGTGAGGTGTCGCCGGGTCTTGGACTTCTCGGCCCGAAAGGTCGGACCGAAGCAATAGACCTTGCCGTGGGCGGCGGCGCCGGCCTCGACATAGAGCTGGCCGGTCTGCGCCAGATAGGCCTTGCCCAGATCGAAGTAGTCAGTCGAGAACAGGTTGCCGGCCTCTTCACCGATGGAACCGGTCAGGATCGGGGTATCAACCAGGATGAAGCCGCGCTGGTAGAAGAAGTCCCGGATCCCCTGCACCACCTCGTGGCGCACCCGGGCGATGGCCGCCTGCCGGCGACTCCGGAGCCAGAGGTGTCTATGCTCGAAGAGGAAGGACGTCCCATGCTCCTTAGGGGTGATGGGGTAGTCCACGCTGGGCCCGAGCACGACCAGGTCGGAAACGTGCAGTTCGAAGCCCCCCGGCGACCTCGGCTCCTCGCGTACCATCCCCGTGATCGCGAGGCTTGCTTCCTGGGTCAGCGACTGGAACCGGTCCCAGATAGCGTCGGGTAGCTCCTTCTTCGACAGAACCGCCTGGAGGTAGCCGCTGCCGTCACGAACCACCAGGAACGCGATCTTACCGCTCGACCGGGTGGTGCTCACCCAACCGCGGACCGTCACCGACTGTCCGACATGGTTGCTCAGTTCGCCGATACGCGCGGGAGTCATGCGATTGACATCAGATCAGGGGACGGTGGCGAGGAGATTCCGGAGCGCGTGGAGTCTAGCGATGCTCGCCGGGGGCGTCAACGCGGCCTGCGCCGTCCAGGGTGCGCCACCACCTGAGGTACTGCCCGACCCGCCGCCCGCGGCCCCGCTGATCGAACTCTGGAACGCCCACCCCGCGCGGGGACCCAGCGGGCCGCTCGCCCTGGATGATTCGACGATCTACCTCGGCGGATCCGATCGCCGGGTGGTGGCGATCTCACTGGCCACCGGCAAGGAACGTTGGAGCCGTCGGTTCAACGGGCCGATCGTCAACGGCATCCTCAAACTGGGCGACACCCTGCTGGTCTCGACCGATCCCCCTGAGGGAGTGATCCACGCCCTCTCGATTCGGCGGATAGGGCCAACCTTCTGGAAATACTCGTCAGGCGGCCTCGTCGCCCCACTCGTGCTGACGGACGGACTGCTGCTCGGCGTGAGCCGGCAAGGCTACCTCCTGGCGCTGCACCCGCGGACCGGGGGTCTCGCCTGGCGGACCCGGGTGGGCCCCGGCACCACGCCGCCGATCAGCAACGGCGATAGCACGGTCACCCTCGCAACGCTCGACTCGCTTTTCAGAATCTCGACCCGCGATGGGCGGATCCTGCGGCGGGTGAATTCTCCGGGGCCGATTCTGTCCCCCTGGATCCGGGTGCCGGCCGGATTGGTGGCGAGCACCGCCGACTCATCGGTCGTCGGGGTAAACCCGGACGATCTCAGGGTGATCTGGAGCGTCCGGCTCGACGCCCCGACCCTCACCAGCCCGGCGCTCATCGGCGACACCTTGTTCGCGATCACCCGCATTGGTACCCTGTACCGCATACTGGTAGGGATGGAGACGGTGGCCGCACCGGTCGCCACCCTCGGCTGGGCCGTGACGGCCCCGCCGGTCGTGGTCGACAATCTGATTCTGATCGGCGGTTCCGATGGCATGGTTCGCGCCATCCAGCCGGATGGGGCCGAAGCGTGGCGGCTCGCGCTGGGTCGGCCGGCCGAGATCCCGACGATCCTGTTGGAGGATGGCCTGCTCATCATGGGCGGCAAGGGCGACCTGCACCGGTATCGGCAATGACAATCACCGCGTTTCATCGGCGAGTCCGAAGGCTCCGCCACAGCGGTGTCATCCTGAGCAAGGCGAAGGATCTGTTTCGGTTCGAGAAGATCCTTCAGCGGCCAAGCGGCCTCAGGGTAACGCGCGTGGTCGGGATGCTCGTGGTCATCCTCGTGACCCCCGCCGCCGGGCAGAAGCCGTCTCCGCCGTTGGTGAAATACGGAAAGTGGGCCGCGGTCGTCGCATCGGCGGGATTCACCGCTCTCGCCGCCCGGGCCCACAGCCACGCCGAGGACAACTTCAACCTGTTGCGCGGCTATTGCTTCGTGGACTCCGCCCACTGCGCCACTGGGACTGACGGCCGTTACCTCGACCCTCAAAGCGAGCGCTGGTACCAGGAATCGGTGCGCTACGACCACCGGTCACGCAACTGGCTCTTCGCGGGGGAAGGGGCCCTGCTGGGCGCGGCGGTGGGTTTTGTGTGGGAACTCACGCGCCCGAAAGGGCCTCCGGGCAACATTCCGTTTGAGCCGAAGGTGACGAGCGTGAAGGGCGAGACTCGGGTCGGCGTGCAGGTGGCGTTTTAGGATTGAGGGATTGGGGGATTGAAGGGATTGAGGGGTGCTCGAGGATACGGCTGCATCACTAGGACCCGCGAGTTCTTCAGCGCACCCAATCCCATAATCCCATATCCCTCAATCCCTCAATCCCTCAATCCC
>JBGPJS010000284.1:0-5627 GCA_041485505.1 Gemmatimonadota bacterium
GGCAGATGACCCCAACCTGGGCGGACTGGGGAATCCTGATCGGATCCTTCGGCTGGTTCGGGATGTGGTTCCTGCTGTTCGCCCGGACCTTCCCGGTGGTCGCCATCCAGGAAATCAAGGAGACGATTCCGATGCCGCGGAAGAAGGGAGCGCACTGATGGCCCAGCGTATCCCCGGCGTGCTCGCCTCCTTTGTGCACGTGGACGCGGCCGCCGAAGCCATCCGGGCCCTCCGGGCCCAGGGACGGGAGGACATCACCGTCTACTCGGCGGCGCCCAACCACGAAATCGAAGAGGCCCTCGGGATCAGCACCAGCCCGGTGCGGCTCTTTACCCTGATCGGTGGGCTCACGGGGTGCACGGCGGGATTTGCCATGACCATCTGGATGTCCCGGGACTGGCCGCTGCTGGTGGGCGGCAAACCGATCGCGGCGATACCCCCCTACGTGGTGCTGGGCTTCGAGCTCACCATCCTGATCGGGGCGCTGAGCACGGTGGCCGGTCTGATCATCCTCGCCCTCTTCAAGCGCACCACGGGGCTGGCCTACGACCCCTCCTTCACCGATGACCGCATCGGGATCTTCGTCCCCGCTGGGCCCGAAAAGGCGGGGGCGGTCGCCACGATGCTGACCACCGCCGGAGCGGTCGAGGTGCGTCATGACGCGTGACCATCTGCGGATCGCTTCGCTCGCCCTGGTTCTTGGCCTCGCCGGATGCCAAACCTGGTACAACGACATCCCCTCGCCCGACGACCTGATGCACGTCGTCCCCTGGTTCGACGCCATGATCAAACAGCGGAGCGTCGCACCCTACTCCCGGGCTGATGTCCCGAGAAACACGGTGGAGGGCACCGTTCCCATCACGGGAAGCGAAGGTGACTGGCTGCCAGAGTGGTCGGTGGGTGATACCAAGACCGCCGACAAACTGGCCAATCCGCTGACCGGCCAGGGACCGTCAGCCCTGGGGGATACTCTCTTCCACACCTACTGCGCCGTTTGTCACGGCAACGTCGGCGCAGGCGATGGCCCGGTGACGAAAAAGATCGGTGCCCTTTCCCTCCTGACCGACAAGGCCAAGGCCTACGCCGACGGGTATCTGTACAGCATCATCCGCTATGGTCGGGGCGTCATGCCCCGCTACGGGGACAAGGTGCGCGGCGAAAACCGCTGGCTGATCGTCAACTACCTCAGGTCGCTGCAGGCCCAGTCGGGAGGAACCAACTGATGGGCATCTCGTTGGTGCGGGAGCGCCTCATCGCCCGCTCGACGGGCGCGCGCTATGATCTTTTCCTGCGACTGGGCGGATCGTTGAGCGTCCTGGGCCTGGCGGCCTTCGCCATCGCGCTGAGGGGGCCCGCCGCCAATCGCGCCTGGCACCTCTTCCATGTGAATTGGCTCTACTTCACCGGTCTGGCCACGGGCAGTGTTGCTTTCACCGCGGTGCAGAAGGTGACCAAGGCCAAGTGGTCCGGCCTGATGATCCGGTTCGCCGAGGCGGCGGCCGCCTTCCTGCCGGTATCCTTTCTGGGGTTCCTGGTGATCTTCTCGGTCGGGTACGATCACATCTATCCGGTCATGGACGGGCTGCCCCACTCCAAGGCGCTTTGGCTTTCCCACTCCTGGATGTTCTGGCGGCTGTTCTTTGGTCTTTTTGTGCTCTACTTGCTGGCCTTCAAACTGATCCAGGCCGATCTGGTGCCGGACCTGTACGAAGTGAAAGGCAACGTGTCCGGGTTCCGGAGGAAGCTGTACGACAGCTGGGTCGCCGCCGCGGGATTCGACGGTTCCACCCAGACGGTTGCCCGCCAAGATGAGCGGATCTACACCCTGGCACCGGCGGTGGTGGTGACCTATGCCATCGTCCTCACGCTGGTGGCCTTTGATGGCATCATGGCGCTTCAGCCCCACTGGTTTTCCAACCTACTGGGAGGCTTTTACTTCATGGGCTCCTTTCTCGGGGGCCATACCCTGCTCGCCCACACCCAGCGCTATGGCGGGCGCCAAGTGGGTATCGATGATCTGATCTCGCCCAAACAGCGCCACGATCTCGGCAAGCTCTGCTTCGGCTTTACGGTCTTCTGGACCTACCTTATGTGGGCCCAGTTCCTGGTAATCTGGTACGGCAATCTTCCCGAGGAGACCGGGTTCGTCTTTGCCCGGCTGTGGGGTCCCTGGCTTCCGGTCGGCCGAGCGGTGTTCCTGGGGATGTTCCTCATTCCGTTCTTCGGCCTGCTCGGCGTGCTGCCCAAGAAGACCCCGTTCACCCTCAGTCTGTTCACCGGCATCAGTCTCATCGCGCTCTGGCTCGAGCGCTACCTGCTGGTCGTCCCATCCGTGACGGCCGAGCCGGGCCCTGTCTTCGGCCTCCCGGAACTCGGACCCACAGTCATGTTCCTTGGGCTGTTCCTGCTGACGTACGGGCTCTTCGCCCGAACCTTCCCCATGGTTTCGCCCCGCCTGGCCGAGATCTCCCTGGATCGGGAGCGCGGTCACGCCATTCTCCCCGAGACCGGTGAGTTCGAGCACGACGAGGAGGCGGCCGACTACGTGGTTCCGACCTCAATGGAAAGGCGCCATAAGCCTCGGTGAGGCGCTCAGGGAGCGGTCAGCAGTAAGCAGTAAGCGGGTCACTCCGACAAGACAAAACCCTCCGTGACCATCAGCCACGGAGGGTTCGCTTATTTGGGAATGCCCCGCTCACTGCTCACTCCTTACCTCAGTATCTCCTCCGCAGATTCACCCGCGACATGAGCGACCCCAGCACCGTGGACGGCCCCGTCACCGCCAGCATCCGGTCACCCGAGCGCACCGTGAGGGTCATATCTCCCTTCTGGGGAGACGACGACGAGTCCGCGCCGTTTTGTGGTCCCGCCTCATCGCGGTGGGCCAGGAGGGCGGAAACCTTGGAGGCCGGTCCTTCAATGGTTCGAATCACCTCACCGGTCGCCAGCTGCTGTTCCACCGCCGTGATCTCGCCCTCGGGACTCGCCTTTTGCACCTGGACCTGGACCACCGGGAGCCCGGCGACGTGGGGAACCTGCGAGACCGGTGTGTTCTCCCCGTACGCCAACGGTACCGTGCGCCACAACCCATCCAGATTGCTGAGCGGGCTGTAATTGGGCAAAGAGAACACCTCGAGCGCCAGCTGCTCGCCGGTCGAGGTGTCCAGTGGTTCGGTTCCAGGGCTCCGGGACGAATCGGCGCCGGCCAGTGGCGCTTGAGCTGAAAAGGGGGAGGCAGCCTTCTGAGCCGGCGACCACGCAACCGCCGGTTCGGGCATCGCTTTCCGATTGCGGGCGGAATGCACCAGCGCGTGAACCGCCGGGCCGGAAGGGGTGGCAATCGGCAGGGCGACTCCCGCAGGGCGATCGATGCCCGGCTGCCGGCTCACGGCCGTGCGAGCCTCGGCGATTGCAGCGCTACCATGCAACCACTGGTCAACCCCCCATCCGCCCGCGAGGGCCAGGACGACACTCGCGGCCCAGGCGCCGGCTACCACCCAGCGCCGCCGGAGCTGTTGGGCCCGATCATGACGGGCCCGGATGACTTCAAATGGGGGCGGGAGAGTGGTGGTGGGGCCGAGGCTGGAGAGAAGGGCCGTGGTGCGGTCGCGAAGGGCAGCGATGTCATCCCGCTGCATCCGACAGCGCCGACAGCCGGCGAGATGGCTCTCGATCTCCACACACTGCGACCGGCTTAGCGCCTGATCGAGGTTGGCGTGCAGCTCTTCTTCAGGAATGTGCCGCATGCTCTTGCTTTTCCTGTCGGTCGTACGCATCCACCAGCCGGCGACGGGCTCGGGCCAGAGTGGTCCCAACCGCCCCGACGGCGAGTCCGGTCTGCGCCGCAATTTCCGGGTAGCTCATTCCGGCGTCCCAGAGGAGGAGTACCTCCCGGTCCCGAGCGGTAAGGGCCGCGAGCGCCCGCTCGACCTTGGCCAGCCGTTCATCCCGTTCCACCGTCTCCTGCGGTGAGCGCGCCGGAGTGGGAAGGCTGACCGGATCGTCCTTGAGAAGCGTGAGATGTCGCTTCCGCCGAACCGCTGCCCTGGCTTCATCCCGTGCGAGGTTGGCAGCGACCGCGAAGACCCACGACCTGGGCTTCTCCGGACGGTGGGCCATGGCGCGGACGAAGACTTCCTGAGCCAGGTCCTGGGCCCGGTCCACATCCCAGACCTTACGGTAGAGAAACCGCACCACGGCTGAGTAAGTGGTCCGGTAGAGATTCTCGAGATCGTCGGTCACGAGTCTATCCGGTTCGAGAAGACAAACTGGTCATCGGATGCCCATGTTGACGCCCGAAGCGGGATCGGACGCACATCGCTCAACAAATCTAACCGATTGCCGCTTGGCCGGTTAGGTGAGTCGCGAGAGTTCCGTTTCTGAACACGCACCCGGAGTGAAGGAAGTCTCCCCCTTCTGGCCACTCGAAGCACAGTTCAGGCTTGGCGCTTCGTCCGTCCGGGCGTTTCAGTCCATGAAGGGTACAATCTCTCCCCCGATCGTCGAGATACCCGCAGGCTGAGATCATCTCGGCGTCCAAAGAATCATCGCTCTCTCGGCTGACCTTGCAAAGATAGGGAGACCTTCTGGAGCGTATCAGCGCCTCGAGGTGGGTCTCCTCGCGCCGGCAGAGGACTTCGATCTGGAGATCCCGGCAACAGGCCGAGCCCCTGGTGTTGTCCGCGGTGCGACAGGGCGCCCCTTCGCACGGGTTGTCGCCGGGTGCGAGGGGGAGGGCTCGAGATGGGGCGGAGAGCGGCATCGGTGACAGGTCGGCCGACGTTACTAGCCAGAACCTGCCGCCCTCCTCTCGCCTGGGCAGGTTTTCGACGGGGACGAGGGAAGGGGGTGTGCCCGTGTGGCCGTGGACCAGGCAACACGCGGCGCCAGATTCCTCCTTGAAGTGCTGGCATGGGAGATGGAGTACTGCATCTACATAGAGGGACCGGCCGTGAGGGCGCAAGTTGGTGAACGAGATCCGCTGGGTGTGGCCCAAGAGCCAAGTGGCCTCCGCGTCGGCAGCGGAAAGATGACCGTCGTGGCGGGCGACCCGAAGGGTGACGTCCAGCGCGCGGCACTGTCGGCCCAGGCTGCTGCAGGAGGGCGGGGTTGGCACCTCGCAAAGTAGTGCCCCTCTCCCCATTTGCGGGAGGCCGCCCTATATTTGTGAACTGTTTCACAAGCCCTTGGGAAGCCGGGAGCGATAGGGGACCGCGCCCCTCGACGGCGTCCTGTTCCAACCACTGATTCGGAGACCAAGACGATGCGGATGACTTCGCTTGTGGCCGGCCTCGCCCTGCTGGCGGCGGCGTGCGGCGGTGAGAAGAAGGCCGATGAGCAGCAGGCGACTCCTGCCGCAGCGCCGGCGGCGGCACCGGCCGCGGTTGGCGCAACCCACGACGTGGATATGACGTTTGATGGCAAGGAAGGCAAGTTCATTCCCGCCGAACTGACCATCAAGGCGGGCGACGTGGTGAAGTTCCACAACAAGACCGGTGGCCCCCACAACGTCTCGTTCTACCCTGACAGCATCCCCGCTGGTGCCGGTGCGGTGCTCGACGCCGGGATGGCCGACCGAGTCGGCTCGCTCACTGGCCCAATGCTGGTCGACGTCGATGCGGTCTACC
>JBGPJS010000285.1:0-5587 GCA_041485505.1 Gemmatimonadota bacterium
GGTAAGCAGTGAGCGGTGAGCGGGGCACTTCAGCAGACCGGGAGGACCCTGCTCACTCCTTACCGCTCACGGCTCACTGACTCTGGTTTCGCACCCGGTTGAGCACCCGCTCGTATTCCGCCCGGGAAGCGGGGGTCAGTCGGAAATGGCCAAACCCCGATTCATCCTGGAAGAAGACGGTCAGACGCAGCTCGGTGTAGGTACAGCGGATGATCCGTCCCTGGCTGGTGGGACTGGCATCGTAGGTCTCATCGGGATCGCCCAGGGTGATGAACAGCTCACCGCGGTCGGTCCGCCATCCGGCGATCCCTTCGTCCCGGTAGCGCTGGGTCGCGACCGCGACCCGGGCGAAGTAGGTCTCGAGGGCCTCATTTTCAGGCGTCAGCTTGTTGGGATCGGTCTCCACGTAGAACTCGCGCCAGAGCCGCCCCCGCTCCGCGGCGGGCGCCTTCTTCAGGGTGGCGAGCCGGTCGGTCTCCGGGAAGTACCGGAGCAGGCTTAGCATCTCTTCATAGTTGGTCACCACCCAGGCCTGGGACAGTGAGACCAGCAGGCTGGTGCGCCGCTGTTCAACGCCATCTCCAACTAGCACCTTGAGTTCACCTAAGGGCGCGCTGTCGGGCGAGAGCCGGATGGCTTGGCTTTCCACCTCTCGCCCCCCCTGGAAGTGAAGGGTGTCACTCAGCACGAGGCTGTCATTTTGATCCCTTAGCTCGAACGGCACGGAACGGGGACCGGGCATCCGGTACCCTTCGACGTAGATGAGCACGGTATCTCCGCCATAAGCGGCGCTCCCGCGCGGGTTGATGACTGCGGCCAGCGCTTCAGCCCGGGTTTCCCGAGCTTTTACCTGATAGGCGATTGCTGGAGGCGAAAAGCTGCCGTCGGGGAGGGCCGGTACCTGGTAGTCCCCTTCAACCCGGGACTGCGAAGGGGAGCCCCGATCCCTGAGAGCCACCGTGAAGTGGTAGGAACCCGGGGCCAGGTGAAAGACATGCTGGAAGAGGATGCTTTCGTCGTTACGCTGGGTTTCCTGGAAGGTGCCGACCCGCACCACCTCCTCGCGAATGGCCTGGACTGGCGCCACATCGGCCGGGCCGCGCACCGAGAGATCCACCCGGTAGTGAGCCACGAAATTCCTGCCCCCCCTCTGGAACACCAAGGCGCGGTTTTCCAGGGAGAGCGCGAGCAGGACGATGGTGGAGTCGCCAGAGCCGGCGACGAATGACAGCGACCCGACGAACGGGAGCGGCGGTCCGGCGGCCAAGCGGCCGAGGCGTCGGTAGACCGAGGTGAGATCGAAGAGCTGACTAAGAGTCTGCTGGTCCTGATTCGGCGTCGGGGCGCTGCCGACCCGCTGCCAGTTGCCGCAGCCGGCGAGCATCCCGAGGATCAGCGGGACTGGGGCCAACCGACGGATCACGGCGGCCTCGGAAAGGCGAGGAAAAGAGAGAGGAATCACTGGGGACCGGAGTCAAAAGTGAGTGCAGTCAGAGGGGGCGTCAAGCGCGCGGCTTGAAGTCGCCAAATCGACCGAGTAGCTTGCTCGCATTCCATGAGCCAAGAAAGCCTCGTCGGACGTTCCGTGGCGGGGTACCGCCTGCTGCAGCATGTAGGCGAAGGCGGCACCGCCACGGTGTACAAGGCAGAGCATCCGGAGCGCGGACTTGCCGCGGTTAAGGTGCTCCGCCAGCGGCTCGGGCAGGATCCGGTGGCGGTCAAACGGTTCCTGCGCGAGGCGGAGTTCGGCGTCCGGGTCAACCACCCGAATATCGTCCGGACCTACGAGTTCGGCGAGACCGAGGGCATGTATTTTCTGGCCCTCGAATGGGTGGACGGGGAGCCGCTGGAGAAGTTCGCGGTCCGTTCCGGTCAACTCGCCCCGACGCTGGTCGCGACCATCGTGGAACAACTCGGCGCCGCCCTCAGCTCCACCCACCAACTGGGAATCATCCACCGGGACCTCAAGCCCGCCAACATCATGTACAATCCCACGGCGCAGCGCGCCACCCTGCTGGACTTCGGCATCGCGCGCGACGCGGACCTCAAACCCGAGGAGCGGCTCACCCGCACCGGGTTCTTCGTGGGCACCCTGCAGTATGTCGCGCCGGAGGCGCTCAGCGGGGAACTGGTCGGTCCCCAGGCCGATGTGTACAGCCTTGCCACGATTACCTATTACCTGCTGACCGGGAGCCTTCCCTACGCGGGGCGCTCGCCCCGTGAACTGTTCCAGCAGCTCCTGACCCAGCCGCCGATCCCGCTCAACCAGGCCGTGAAGGGCCTCAAGTTCTCGGCCGCCGTTGAAGGCGCCGTCATGGCGGGACTGGAACGCGATCTGTCCAAACGCTGCAAGAGTGTGGACGAGTTCGCCCAGACGTTTTGCACCGCGGTCCGGACCGAAGGCGAACGCAAGGGCGGATTCCTCAGCAGTCTCTTCCGGCGGTGACGCCGATGAGCGACGCGGAGGCCCTTGACCGACTGCTGCTGGCGCGCTCGGTCCAACGGGGCGACTTCGTGCTCGCCTCCGGCAGGCACTCTTCCTTCTACGTCGATGCCCGGCTTTCCACCATGTCCGCAGAGGGTCTGGTGCTGATCGGCCGGATGGGTCTCCACGCTATCCGCCAAGCGGGTTGGCGAGCGGCGGCCGTCGGTGGTCTCACCATGGGAGCGGATCCGGTAGCCTACGCCCTGGCCGCGGCGAGTGCGCTCGAACCCCCAGTCGTGGATGCGTTCAGCGTCCGCAAGGAGGCCAAGGCGCACGGCACTGCCCGGCGCATCGAGGGCAACTTCCGCGCGGGGGACACGGTGGTGATCGTCGAAGATGTCATCACTTCCGGCGGTTCCGCCCGCCAGGCCATCGATGCCGTACGGGCCGAAGGAGGCCATGTGCTGGGCGTCCTCGCGGTGGTGGACCGCGAGGAAGGCGGCCGGCAGGCACTCGAGGCTGCCGGGTTCGGGGTCCTCGCCCTGAGCACCGCGCACCGACTCGGCCTCACCTAATCCATGGCCTCCGAAGACACTCTCACTGAGCTGTTCCTGCTGGTCCGCTCCCGCTACGGCCTGATCGTGTTGGAGACCGGCGAAGAAGATCGGGCTGAGGAAACCCTCCGGGAATTGGCCGCCCGCCTCTCGATCCCACTCCTCATCTGGACCGCCACCAAAGGGCTCCGGCGCACCGGCCCGAGCGGCGCCGCGATCGACGACACTATTGATCCGTCGAAGGCGCTGGAGCAGATCGAGCGGTCCAACCGGGAGGGCATCTACCTGTTCCCGCGGTTTGGAACGGTGGCTCGACGATCGCAGCGTCATCGAGCATCTGAAGGACGTGGCCACTCGATATTCAGCGACTGCCGCCGGAACTGATTCGCAAGGGACGGTTCGACGAGATCTTCTTCGTGGACCTCCCCTCGGTCTTGGCGCGACGCGACATTTTCGCGATTCACCTCCGCCGGAGGTCTCAGGATCCCGCCGTCTTCGATCTCGACGGCCTCACCCAGCTTACCGAGGGCTTCAGTGGATCCGAGATCGAGCAGGTCGTGATCGCCGGACTCCATACCGCCTTCTCCGCCAACGGCCCTCTCACCACCGACATCATCCGCTCCGAAGTCGCCGCCACCAGTCCGCTTTCCCAGACCATGGACCCCCGTTTCGCGCTGCTTCGCGCGTGGGCGGAGGAGCGGGCGGTACCCGCCAACTGAGCCGCCCTGGTTCCTCACCACCCCTCAGGTTCCCGCACCCTACTCGCCGATCTCCGACGCAACCGACGCGAGGGGATGAAACGCTCGCAGCACATCCCGGTACGGTGTGATCATGTGAGCAATGAACCGCTCGACGGCGACGGAGAAGGGAAAGCGGCGGCGAAGTTCCGATGTGGTTATCCCCAGGGTGGCCCTCACGTGGCGGCCGAAACTCTGTGGCGAGCTGTAATCCATCCGGTAAGCGACGTCTGCCATGGAGAGTCCCTTGCGCTCAAAGAGCAGAGTAGCGTGGAGCAATCGGACCGCCATGAGGTAGCTCTTGGGCGACGGCAGCCCCGCCCGCTGGAACCGTGACATCAGCGTGCTGGGCTGAATCAGCAACCGCGAGGCGAGCTCCTGGACGGTGAGCGTGTCCGGGGCCACCCGGATCATGACCTCGAAAAAAAGCCGGAGGTCAGGGGGAGTCTCGGCCAGGGCCTCCAGGACTGGACCCTGCAACCGGGCGACGTCCCGGCTGGCGGGCTGTCCCACAATCTGGCGGAGCTTTTGCCACCCCGCAGGCGAAGTGACGTCGACCACCTGGCGCACCCCGGTGGCGCCGAGATGCAGCAGGGTTTCGGTGGCGATGGCATCGTGCTGGGAAACCAGCGCCACGGTGGGAATGCCCGGAAAATCCCGCACCAGACGGCCCAGAGCCTGCAGTTCGCCCGTCTCACAGCAGTGGACCGAGACCACGATTGCATCTACCGGCCGCTCCCGCACGGCGCGAATGGCCTCGGGAATCGACTCACGGTGCACCACCGAGAACCAGCCGTTCCCCGCCGCCTCCACCTTGGAGCGCTCGGAGGGGAGCACGACGGCAGCGACGGTGGCCCCGAGGCCGGCTTGGTTCATCACCGGATCCACCTCTCACCTCACGCCCTGAGACGCCGCGAGCATAGCCAGGCAGGCTCAAAGCCGGCTCAACTGTGAGGAGGGGTTGTTTCACGCGAGTGACATCCCCTAAAAGCAACCTTTTGCCTCCGTGGAACGTCTGGTGGAGACTGGCCTCACTCTCCAACCGGGATATCTTGAGATGGTTCCTTCTGGGAGTCCCGGCGTGACCAACTCGACCGATCTTTGGTCCAGCCTCCAGGCGGCGCTGGGCACTCAATACCGCCTCGAGCGGCAGCTGGGGCATGGCGGAATGGGAGTCGTCTTCCTCGCGCGGGACACCACGTTGGACCGGGCGGTCGCAATCAAGGCGGTCCACCCCGAGCTGGCGGTCCACCCATCTATCACCCAGCGCTTTCTGGCCGAGGCGCGGATGATCGCCCGGCTCCGTCATCCCAACATCATTCCGATCCACACTGCCGGCGAAGCCACCGGGCTGTTCTACTACATCATGGACTACGTCCCCGGTGAGAGTCTGCGCCAGCGGATCACCCGCGAGGGCCGACTCGACCCCGCTGGAACCGTAGCAATCCTCTCCGATCTGGCGGACGCGCTCGACGCCGCAGGCCGCGCCGGGCTGGTCCACCGCGACGTCAAACCGGAGAACGTCCTGCTGGACAGTGTCACGGGACGGGCACTCCTCGCGGACTTCGGGATCGCCCGCGTGATGGCTCCGGAGAGCGGCCACGCCATCACCGCACGAGGGCTCGCGGTGGGGACACCCACCTACATGAGCCCGGAACAGGCGGCCGGCGAGACAGTGGACTCGCGCAGTGACCTTTATACCCTGGGAGTGGTCGGCTACGAGATGCTGGCCGGACAGGCGCCCTTCAGGGGTCCCAACAGCGCTGCGGTCGCTTCGATGCATCTATCAGAGCGCCCGGTCCCCATCGGCCAGGTCCGACCCGGGACGCCCGCGGCGGTGGCGGACGCCATCATGCGGGTTCTGGAAAAGA
>JBGPJS010000286.1:0-5572 GCA_041485505.1 Gemmatimonadota bacterium
AAGGACAAGATTCCAGCGGGTGCGTCGGACGTCCTGGCCAAGGGGATGCCCAATCTCCAGCAGAACCTCGACGGGCCGTTCCTCACCGATTCGATGGCGGCCTACCAGGTCTCCTTCGCGGGCGCCCCGGCGGGTGTCTACAAGATCTTCTGCCTGCCCCACGCTGGCTTCAAGATGAAGGGGAAGATCACGGTTCAGTAGTGTAGGAGCGCGGCACCGCTGCGCCCGCTAAGTGCAACAACCACCCTCCGCGGCTCAGGTCTCGGAGGGTGGGTTTTTTTGCTCGATCCACCACCCTCCAGCAACGACGATGGTCGCGAGCGCCGCGCCCGCCACCGCATCAATCGCGTAGTGCATCTGGCAGTAGACCACCCCGATGAGCAGGAGCGTGGTCGGGAGGGCGAGGAACAGCCCCAATCGCCGCGACCCGACGAGGGCGGCAGCCGTGGCCGCCAGCGCCGCCGCGACATGGGACGATGGAAACGCGGCGCCGTAGGAACTTCCCTGGGCCAGGGTTCCATAGACCAGGCGCGCCATGATGTTGTCGACGAACGGGCCGCTGGGACGGGGGAACTCATAATATGGACCGGCGACAGGAAATGCCAGGAACCCGACGTAGCAGAGGAGATAGGTCGTCACTGTCCAGCAGACCGCCCGCCTCGCGGCACCGAAGTCGCCGCGGTGGAGAAAGACCAGTGGTGGCGTGGCGACGATGGGATAGTAGGCGAAATATGCCCCATGAAGGACGGTCGACCAGAACCGGCTGGGCGCCGCCTGCCACCACTCCCGGCTGATCTGCCCGCCGAACAGCGCCGCTTCCCATCCCTGCACCGCCGCGTCGTGCACGACCGTGACACCAAATCCGTTCAACAGATCCACTTGACTGTACAACGCGACGATCAGGCCCAGCGGATAGAGCTCCCGGAGCCAACGGCCCGGCCCCCGCTCCGCCACCCGTCCCACCAGCACCACTAGAAGGACGATCATCAGGTTGATGCCCGCTACCCAAAGCGTGACCGGCCGGGCGGCGGCCCGTATCAGCGCTAACGGCGTGATGATCGCGAGATAGGTGAGGAGCACCAACTCGACTGGGAGGAGCCGGCGGCGGGGCAGGATCATGACGCTCTCAGAGCCAACCCTGGGATCGATACCAGGTGACAGTTTCCGCCAGCCCGGCCTCGAGGTCACGACTGGCCGTCCAGCCGGTATCGCGAGCCAGAGGCGCCGGATCGCCGGTCCAGGCCGGTTGGAAGAACTCGTTGGCCTTGTCGACCGTGAGCAGGGTGGCGCGCCCGGCGATTCTCCCCACGGCGCCTGTCACCGCGAGGATCCCCCGCGCGATCGCCTGGGGAATCGAAACAATACGGACCGACCGTCCAACCGCGCGCCCCACCGCCCGAACGAAGTCGGCGCTCGTAAGAATCTCCGGATGGCATGGATAATAAGTTCGGCCTTCCGTGGTCGAACCGCTGCCGGCTGCAATGAGGGCCTGCGCCAGGTCTGGTGCGTAGCTGGCCGACAGCTCCTGTCCCCCGTCCCCGAAGACCGGTACGATTCCGCTTCGAGCCAATCGAAACACTTTCAGCACCTCGGTGTCACGGGGACCGTAGACCATGGGCGGGCGGAGGATCGCCCAGCGGAGTCGGCTCCGCCTGACCACCTCTTCACCCGCCAGCTTGCTCCGGCCGTATTGGGTCACCGGTCGCGGGAGTTCATCGCCCCGATGCGGGTGTCCGCGCTCGGCCGGGCCGCCGGCCGCCATCGAGGAGACGAGAACAAATCTGGGCTGAGGGACCGCTTGTTCGGCGGCCTGAACCAGGTTCGTGGTCCCGTCTCGATTGGCGTGGAGAAACTCGATTTCGTCACGCGCAGCCACCAGGCCCGCCACATGGAAGATCACGTCCTGGCCGGCGACGGCCTGTCGGAGTGCCTCGGGGGTGTGAAGATCGCCGTGAACCAGGCGGACAGTGAGATCGGTGAGGAGACCAGCCTTGGAGGGAGTCCGCAGCAGCGCGGTGACCTCGTCCCCCCGCGCTCGGAGTGCCTCAACGAGATGGCTTCCGATGAAGCCGGTCGCGCCGGTGACCAGCGCCCTCATACCGCCTTGTCGTAGAGCCGGTAGGTCTTGTAGACGGTGAAGCTCATCTTCTCGAGACCGGCGTTCATGGCCGGGTTGTCCTCGAGAATCCACCCCGCCTCGCCCCAGGTGATGCCATGCTTCGGAGACGTGGTCCAGATGTAATGATAGAGCATGGCGTCAATGCCCTTGCCGCGGTATTCCGGGAGAATGCCGAGCAGGAGGATGCGGCAGCGCCGGATCTTTTTGCGCTTGATAGCCCAGAGGAGCTGAAGTGCCGCGGGGAAAATCCGGCCGGAGCGGTTGCTGCGCAGCACCTGGTTGAAATCGGGAAGAACCAGACCGAAGCCAATCGTCTTGCCGTCTTTCTCGGCGAAGGGCACCAGATCGGGATTCACCACCGGCTTGAACTGCTTGGCCAGGTGGTCGATCTCGTGATCGGTCATGGGGATGAATCCCCAGTTCTTCTCCCAGGCCGCGTTGTAGAGCACCTTGATCCGTTCGACGTCCGCCTCGAAGTCGGCCATGTTGAGCGGCCGAAGGGTGATGCCCTGGCGCTTCCGGATCACCTCGGTCGCGCGGGCCAGCCGCTCGGGGACCGGGATATACGCTGTCTCATACCCTCCCCGGTAGACTAGAAGGTCCTTGGCCTTCTGGAACCCGGCCTGTTCGATGAAGGTCGGGTAAAACGGAGGATTGTGCGGCATCATCAGGGTGTTCGGGGTGTCGAATCCTTCGACCAGCACCCCGCATTCATCATTGGTCGAAAAGGATGCCGGTCCCCGCAGGATAGTGAGCCCGCGTCCCCGCACCCAGTCCAGCGCTGTGGCGAGCAGCGCTTCGGCGATGGCCTGGTCCTGCTCCACCTCGAAGAACCCGAAGAAGCCGACCTTTTCCTGGTGGATCTCGTTGTGGAGCCGGTTGTCGATGGCGGCAATCCGGCCCACCACGCGACCCTCTCGCTCCGCCAGGAAGTACTGAGCCTCGGCGTGCTCGAAGAAGGGGTTTTTCTTGCGGGAGAGCAGCGTCTCGACATCCATACGCAACGGCGGGACCCAGTGAGGGTCCCGCGCGTGGAGTCGGTAGGGGAGGTCGATGAATGCCGAAAGATCGCGCCGGCCTGCCACCGGCCGTACTTGAACGGCGTCGTTCAGATGACCCCCAGCTCGCGTCCGATCTTGCCGAACTGGTCGAGGCAGAAGTCGATCTGGTCGAAGCTGTGGGTGGCCATGAGGCTGGTCCGGAGCCGGCATTGGGACGGTGGCACCGCAGGCGGCGCGACCGGGTTGGTGAACACGCCGGCGTCGAAGAGTTTCCGCCAGAAGATGAAGGTCTTTTCCAGGGGGCCGATCTGAACCGGAACGATCGGAGTCTCGGTTTCGCCGATGTCGAAGCCCAGAATGCGGAACCCGTCGTGAAGGTGCCGAGTGTTGGCCCAGAGCTGCTCGCGACGCTCGGGCTCCCGCTTGACCACCTCGATGGCCGCGAGCACGCCCGCCGTGTTGGCCGGCGGGAGCGAGGCGGTGAAGATGAGCGGCCGGCTATGGTGCCGCAGATAGTGGATGACGCTTTCGGAGGCGGCCACGAAGCCGCCAATCGAAGCCAGCGACTTGGAGAAGGTGCCGGCGATGATATCCACCTCCTCACTGAGCCCGAAGTGGGCGGCGGTGCCGTCGCCGTTGGGTCCCAGCACCCCCAGCGCATGGGCGTCGTCCAGCGCCAGGGCCACCCCGTGTTTGCGCCCGATCCGCACCAGTTCGGGGACGTTGGCGATATCCCCTTCCATGGAATAGACGCCATCAACGACGATCATTTCGCCTCGGGTTCCCCGGTTCTTTTCGATCAGGCGTTCGAGACCGGCCAGATCGCCGTGGTTGAACCGTACCGTCTCGCCGAAGGACATCTTGGCGCCATCAACAATCGAAGCGTGGTCGAGTTTGTCGAGATAGACCAGTTCTCCCCGTCCCACCAGGCCAGAGATCAGGCCGAGATTGGCGGAATACCCGGTGGAGAAGACCAAGCACTCTTCCTTACCCAGGAAGTCGGCCAGGGACGCCTCCAGCTGGCCGTGGAGGTCCAGGGTGCCATTCAGGAACCGGCTCCCGGTGCACCCGGACCCATATCGGCTCAGGGCGCGGGAGGCGGCTTCGAGGACCTTGGGGTGGTGGGTCAGTCCGAGGTAGTTGTTGGAGCCAAGCATGATGCGCTTCTGGCCCTCGATGACCACTACCGTATCTTCGGACTCCGAGATGGGCTTGAAATAGGGGTACAGCCCCGCTGCCTGGATTTCGCGCGCCTTGGTGAACTGCCGGCACTTGTCGAAGAGCGCGATCTGGGAGAGGATCTGAGTATCCACGTTGCCTCGGCTGAGCATCAGGGGTTGCCGCGTAGGGGCATTAAGCCCGCTTATTGTAACGGCTTGACAGGCGGGGCACAAGCGCAACGGTTGGGGGGAATTCGGCGGTTTCCTGCCCCTACCCGCGTTGGCCGGGATGACGGCCGTCCTAGCCACATCGGTTAGATTAGGCTCCAACTGACGCCCGGATCCGTCCGACCGACCCCATGCGAATCCTTCGCCCGGCATTTCCTATCCTATTGGGCCTGATCGGGCTGGCCGTTTTCAGCCGACCCGCTGCCGGGCAGTATCCCAGGACCCTGCCGGGCCGCTTCGAGGTTCCGGGGTTTGACTTCGGACCGGAGGGGGCCTGGCGGCGCCGGGCTGCGGCCGTCCGGCTCTCCCGGCGTGACCTGCTCCGGGCGGGGGCTTTCGCCGCTCTCAACGCCCGCGGGCCTTCGTCCAGCGCGCGGGTCGCCGGCGCCTACCTGATTCCAGTCCTGCCGATTGCATTCAGGAATGTGGCCCCCCCGTTCCCCGCTACCAGTTACCAGGACGTGTTGTTCAACCCCGCACCGGTTGGCCGACCCTACAGCGTCAAGACCTTCTACCAGCAGCTTTCCAATGGCAACGTCACGATCGATGGCGTGGTGCGCAATTGGGTCACCGCGGACAGCGACGACACTTACTACGAGGACGGCTGTAACGGCATCGGGGTATTGAACAGCTGCCCCCACGGGGGCCAGCGGCTGGGCCAGCTCCTGCTCGAAGCGCTGACCCGGAACGACACCGGCGGGTTCGACTGGGGGCAGTTCGACAATGATGGGCCGGACGGCATTCCCAATTCGGGAGACGACGACGGTAATGTCGATTTCGTGCTATTCCTGCAGCCCGAAGTGGACGGGGCCTGCAAGACCACGAATCTCTGGGCCCACCGTTTCGTGATCAGCGCCTGGAACGGCGGATCCGCGTATGCCACCACGACGGCGTGGGCGGGGCACCCGGGGCAGCTCATCAAGGTTCAGGACTACACACTGCAGAGCGGCCAAGGCGGCAACGACGCCTGCACCGCGGGCCAGGTTATGCCGATAGGAACCGCCTCGCACGAGACTGGCCACGCCTTCGGCCTGCCCGACCTGTACGACACCGATCTCAGAAAC
>JBGPJS010000287.1:0-5550 GCA_041485505.1 Gemmatimonadota bacterium
CGCCACCCGATTCAACATCATGCTGCAGTTTCTGGTCGAGGCCCTGGTGCTCTGCCTGGCCGGCGGGATGCTGGGGATCTTGCTGGGTTGGCGGGTCACCGTGAGTCTCGCCACTTCGAACGGCTGGAACACCCTGATCTCCCCCGGTAGCGTCGGGCTGGCCTTCGCCTTCAGCGCGGCCGTGGGACTGGTCTTCGGCATCTGGCCCGCAACCCGCGCCGCCCGTCTCGACCCGATCACTGCGCTGCGCTACGAGTAGCCTCACCCCCGTTCCCCCTCTCCACTTTCTGGAGAGGGAGCAAGGGCGTGAGGCGGAGAGGAGGCGGTGTCGGGCTCCCACCGATCGCTTGAGCGGCAACCGGTTACTGACTCGGGAGTGGCCCCCCGAACACCGTGGACTCCAGAACGCCGGACCAGGCCGAGGAGTGTGTCGCGAGGCCGGGCCGAGCGTCTTCCTACAGATCTACAACCTTCCCCCCGATCCCGTTGGGAAGCTCCACGGTTCATCGATCGGACTGGGGCCAACACCGATCCTCCCTTGGGTGTACAGCTCTGAAACCATGGCGTCGAGAGCCGTCCCGCGGTCCTGCCGATGACGACTGACGCTGAAGAGGCGGGACTCATCGCCCGGATGCAGAACGGCGATCTCGAAGCGTTTGATGGAATCGTTCGCCGGTTCCTTCAGCGAGCGTACCTCATTGCCTACCGGCTCCTCGGAGATCATCACGACGCGGAGGACCTGGTCCAGGAGGCCTTCATGACCGCGCTACAGAACATTCAACGGTTCGACCGAAGGCGCCCCTTTGGCCCTTGGTTCTACCGCATTCTGGTCAACCGGGGGGTCAACCAGCGGCGCGCCAGGAGGGTCCGCCAGATGGAACCATTGGATCCCGGCAAGTTCGCCACGGAGGCGGCCGGACCCGCCGTCGATGCGGAGCGCGCCAGCTTGCGGGCGGCAATTGCGGAGGCCATGGCGACCCTGTCTGAACGAGAGCGGCTCATCATTCAACTCCATGAGGTTGATGGCTTCTCGGGGGAGGAGATCGCCGCGATGCTGGAGATACCCGCGGGCACGGTCCGGTGGCATCTACATCAGGCCCGGCGACGATTGCGGGCAAAGCTGGCCGTCAACCAGGAGTGCCGGTGAACCCACAGCTCCCACTGCAGCGTGATGAAGCCCTTGCCGAGGCGCTCCGCCTCGGCGGGGCGGCCGTCCGCCTGGATGGGGTTGACTGGGAGGGACTGCGCCAAACGATCACCTCGCGGGCCCGAGCGGAGCGGTATCCGACACCGCGCTTCTTATGGTGGGAAGTCGCGGCGCAGCGGAGGAGACTTGCCGTGGCCGCGAGCCTCGGGGCCCTTCTGAGCGCGGCGTTGCTTTCCCGCGACAGGCCCGCCGATACCCCAACCAAGGGAACGGAGCTGGTCCTACCGTCGGAAAGCGTCGCTCTTGCCCACTTGGTGCATGTGATCCAGGTGGAGGAAGGATTCACCGCCCTGATCCGGGCCTCGGGCGGAGACCTGTTCGCCGGTTGGAGGGAGCCCTGACCATCTCAAAGGGATGGCGGCCACGGGTGGTGGCGGGGCTACTCTTCGCCTTGGTCGGTGCTTCGGGCATCGTCCTCGGCGCAGCCCTCGATCGGTTCCTCATCCACCGGCGAATCCTCCACGGCTTTCTGGGTGGCCGGGGCCCGCACGAACCTCCCCTCGAGATGCGCACCCACTTGGTGCGATGGCTCTCCCATAAGCTGGACCTGACCGACGCGCAGCAAACCCAGGTCGATTCCATCCTGGCCCGGCAGGATTCCACATTGCACCTCCTCATGGCGGACATGCGACCCCGCTTCGAGGGGCTCGCGTCCGAAACCCATTCGAAGATCGAGGCGGTCCTCACCCCCGATCAGCGGGAACGATTCCGCTCTCTGGGACCCCGGGGGCCATTCCCTCTTTTCCCGGATTCTGGCTCCGACGACGGCAGGCCCCACTTCCGACCCTGACGCGGAGCCGCCCTCGCGCCGAATTCGCCCCCGAATCGAGCTCCGTGCTGCAAGGCCAGGAGGGAGCGGCAGACCAACGATGCCCGCGGCCAAGCTGTATCAACTCATCGGGACTCGTCACCGGCCAGCACGGCCGGTGCCCGCTTTCCTTCCGGAGGTTGGTTCATGCGGTTATTCGGGCTCGTAACCTTTTCGATTCTTCTTCTCCCCCGAGCTCTCGACTCCCTGTCAGCCCAGACCACACCTGGCGGCATGTCGCCGGGCGGCATCCGGCGTGGCGGTGGGATGCGGCACGGAGGCGGAGAAGGGATGCGTGGTGCCCCGAAGGCGGCAGATCCGGTCATCCTGGACGGGCCGCCCGCCCCGGCCCAAATGACCCAGCTGGTGGACCTCAATGATGCGCAGCTACCCCAGTATGACTCGCTGTATCAGGCTTTCATGAATCAAACCCAGTCCGAACGTGACAGCGCGCGCGCCGCCCAGCGACTCATGGAAACCGCTTTCCAAGGCGGGGACCGCGAGGCGGCCCGGGAGCGGGGCTCGTCGCTCCGGGATCTCACTAATGACCTCGGAAAGCAGCAGAAGGCATTCGACGACCGCCTGAAGGATCTGCTCACGAAAGATCAGCGCAATGCCTACGAGGACTGGCGCGATCAACAGCGGAAGTTCGCGGAGGATCAGCAGAGGGAGAGGTGGCAGCGACGGGGAGGGGAGGGCCGTCCGCCCGGCGCCTGAACGGATCCGGCTGGGCTGGCCCAGACCACAATGCTGAGGCTCTTCCCCCAGCCAAACCGGCCGCCTATTCTGGGTCGAGCGCTCCTCAAGCGCGCATCGACATATCCTCGCTCTGCGCTGGCGGTGAGTCTATGTGCCCACCTGCTCGTCCTCTTGCTGATTCTGCGCGCCTGGAACCGACCGGCCGACCCGTCACCTCTCAACACCAAGAAGAAGACGATCCTGATCTCCCTCCCGCCTTACGCACGCCAGTCATCCCGTCTCAGAGTCGCCCCGCCGAGTGCCCTGTCGACGCCGCCAGCACCGCCACCGCCCACTGAAGAGGACACCCGCCCACCGGAAGAAACCACGCGAGACCCCACAACGGCGCCCGGGACCGCCGCCGAGCCGAGGGAGACCGAGCCCGCGAGGGCGGTACCGCCCAGTGAGCCGGTGACGACGACACGGAATGAACCGGACATCGAGTCGGAGGCACACCGGATCTTCGGGCCCCACCCGGTGACGGCCGCAAGCGAGGCCACCGGCCCAGTGCTGCGTACCCTCATCCAGTCTGGCCTCGAAGGATCGGGAAGCTTGGCCAGCAACTGCCGGCCGGACTCGTCGGTGAACGCCACCGGAGGTGAGGAGGCAATTACCATCGTCGGGCGTATCCTTCGCCAAGGCACCGAGTCGCCGCTCCCCGGGGCTCACCTCCAGATGATCGGCACACCGTACTATGCCTTCGCTGACGGGGACGGACGGTACCAATTCCGGTTTGCTGCGTCGCTGGTGGCCAACTGTCGCACCCAGCTGGTCCGAGTGGAGGCCCCGGGTTATGCCACCCAGTGGCTCTCGGTGATCGTCTCCTCCACGCCGCGGTCAAACAACATTCGGATGGAGCGGCGAGGGTTCTAGCAGCGCCAGCAGGACGGATCCGGCCGGCTGCGGGGACAAGAGGTGGAAGCACCCATGGTGAGGGAGCTAGATTTGTCCTCCCATGTTCCTCCTTACAACATTGCTCCTCCAGTCCCCTCCCGCGGACCCTCCGCCCGCGAGTGCTTCGCCGGTCTCGATCCCTCGGATTGAGGCAGCCATAGTCATCGACGGCCGGCTCGACGAGGCGGTCTGGGCCCAAGCCGCGAAGCTCGAGGGATTTCACCAGTACCAGCCCGTGGACAGCCGGCCCGCCGAAGAACAGACCGAGGTGATGGTCTGGTACGCCCCCAACGCCATCTATTTCGGGATCGTGGCCCGAGACCGGAACCCCGGCGCCATCCGCGCCACAGTGGCCGACCGGGACAATCTGGACGCCGATGATAGAGTTACGTTGTATCTCGACACCTTCAACGATCGGCGCCGCGCCTTCTTTTTCACGGTCAACCCCCTCGGCGCCCAGGAGGATGGGGTCCGGAGCGAGGGCGGCTTCACCGCCGGCAACCTGACCGGCGGCACCATCGACAAGAGCCCCGACTATCTCTGGGAATCGAAGGGCCGGATCACCGATGGCGGTTACACGGTCGAGATCCGGATTCCCTTCAAGAGTCTCCGCTACCCCGGCGGCGGCGCGCAGCAGTGGGGGATCAACGTGCTGCGCATGACTCAGCGCACCGGGTACCAGGACACCTGGACCGACACCCGCCGTGCCAACGCCAGCTTTCTGCTCCAGGCAGGCACCATGGACGGGTTACACGATCTCCAGCGGGGCGTCGTCACCGAGATCCAGCCCTTCCTTACCGCCTCGGCCAACGGCCTGCGGGATTCGACCGGCCGATTCGACCGCGAGAACATCAAGCCCGCTTCCGGGGTCAACCTCCACCTCGGCCTGACCAGCAACCTTGCCGTGGACGGGACCGTCAAGCCGGACTTCAGCCAGATCGAGTCCGACGTAAGTCTGGTAACCGTCAACGAGCGGTTTGCTCTGTTCTTTCCGGAGAAGCGCCCCTTCTTCCTGGAAGGGATCGAGCTGTTCGCCACCCCGAACCAGTTGGTCTATACCCGGCAGATCGCCCAGCCGCTTGGTGGCGGGAAGGTGACCGCCAAGTCGGGTCGGCTGAACATCGCCCATCTGACCGCGCTGGATGAGGATTCCATCGGGAAGGCGCTCTTCAATGTGACCCGCCTCCGGCGAGATGTCGGGACCAATTCCACGGTCGGAATCACCTACACCGACCGGGAGCAGGACGTCGCCGGCGCCCGGGAGTTCAACCGGGTCCTGGCCGGCGATGCGCGGTACGTCTTCGGCAAGCTGTACTACCTAGCCGGACAGATTGGGAAGGCTTGGACCCGGGCGAACCAGGAGCTGACGGGGTCCGCTCTTTGGGAGGGCGAATTCGACCGCACCGGCCGCTCCTGGGGATTCAACTACAAGGTCACCGGTATCGGCCCCGATTTCAGGACCCGCGCCGGGTTTGTTCCCCGGACCGATATCGTCACCGCGCATGCTTTCAACCGCTTCACCGTCTACGGGGGACGGGGTGCCACCATCGAGAATTTCACGATCATCGGGACTCCACAGCGGATCTGGAAGTACGGGGACGTCCTGCACCGGAAAGCCATCGAAGGCAACGAAGGCGTCGACCTGCGTCTTACCCTGCGCGGTGGCTGGCAGGTCAACGGCCACGCGGAGCACAACTTCGTCAGTTTCGACCCGGCCCAATATCAGGTCTACACCGTGGACCTCGGCACCTCCCAGCCTGCCTTCGTCCCGGCTTCGGGGCTCGACAACGGTTTCGCGGTCAATCTTTCGGTGAACTCGCCGACCTTTCGGAATCTCGATGCGCAGCTCAAGGTGGTTCGGGCCCGGGGACCGATCTTCGCGGAGGCGGCGGAGGGATACCAG
>JBGPJS010000288.1:0-5523 GCA_041485505.1 Gemmatimonadota bacterium
GATGAAAATGCCCAGCCCCAGGCTGCCGAGCAGGAAGAGTGACGCGGCCCCGAAAAGCATGAAGGGGCTGCCGCGGAATGGGATGTGGAACACCACCAGTCCGACCCCGATCACCACGACCATGTCGCAGAGGCCGATCCCGAGATAAGGCAGCAGCTTCCCGAGAACCACCTCCAGCCGGTGTACCGGAGTGGAGGCCAGCTGCTCCATACTGCCGCGCTCCCACTCCCTCGCGATGGTGAGCGAGGTCAGCATGGCGGCGATGGTCATCATGATGACCGCCACCAGACCCGGGACGATCATGAGTCGGCTATCGAGGTTCTCGTTGTACCAGACCCGCACCTCGGCCGTCACCCCCGCGGGGCTGGGATCGATGGAGGTGCCACCGCTCTGTCCGGCCAGGACCACCCGGCCGGAGTAGGCTGCCACGATCCCCTGGGCGTAACTGAGCGCAGTGCCGGCCGTGTTCGCGTCTCCTCCATCGAGTAAGGCCTCGACCGGTGCCGCCCGGCCCGCCTCGAGGTCCGCCGCGAACCCGGCCGGGATCCAGAGCACCAGCCGGACGGCGCCGCGTTCCAGAAGCCGGTCCGCGTCGGCCGGGCGTCGCAGACGCTCCTGCAGGGTGAAGTAGCCTGAGCTTCGGAAGGCTTCCACCAACTCGCGACTCCTGAGCGTCCCATCGCCGTCATACACGCCAAACGGGATGTCGTCGAGATCGAAGGTGATGGCGAACCCGAAGATCAGCACCAGCACCGCGGGCATGATGAAGGCCATGTAGAGGCTGCGGGGGTCGCGGCGGAGCTGGATGACCTCCTTCCTTGCGATGGCGAGGAGGCGGCCGAGATTGAGGGATTGGGGGATTGGGGGGTTCCGGGATTGGGTGAGCATGCGGATCTCCGATGTGATGAACTAGCTGCCTGCCAATCCCCCAATCCCTCAATCCCCCAATCCCTCAATCCCCCAATCCCCCAATCCCCCAATCCCACAATTCCTCAATCCACCACCCCTCCCGAGCTCCGGATCAACGCCACCACCACGTCCTCCAGCGACGGAGACACCGGCTCGATGTCCTGCACGGTGATCCCGCGAGCGCGCAGAAACGACGCCAGTTCCCGACTTCCAAGCGCGGCGTCCTCCACCGTCGCATGGACCCGGCGGCCGAACATCACGGCCTCCAGCACCCCGGGGGCCTGGCCCAGCGCCTCAACCGTCCGAAGGACGTCGCTGGTCTCCAGCTCGAGGATCGGGTGCGGATTCGCTGCGCGGAGGGCGGCCGGGCTGTCCAAGGCGATCAGCTGTCCCCGGTTCATCAGGCCGACTCGCTGGCAGAATTCCGCCTCCTCCATGTAGTGGGTGGTCACCAGGGCCGTCGTACCCTCGGCGGCCAGCGTGTAGATGAGATCCCAGAAGCGCCGCCGGGAGATCGGGTCGACCCCGGAGGTCGGTTCGTCGAGGAAGACGATCGCAGGCTGGTGGAGCACTGCGCACCCCAACGCCAGGCGTTGCTTCCAGCCGAGGGGAAGCTGCGCGGTCATTCGGGCCCGCTGATTGGTGAGCCCCGCCATCTCCAGAACCCAATCGCGGCGCTCCGCCAGCCGACGGCCCCTGACGCCATAGAGTCCGCCGAAGAGGGAAATGTTCTCCTCGACGGTCAAGTCTCCATAGAGCGAGAAGAGTTGCGACATATATCCGATGCGCTGCTTGATTTCCTCGCTTCCGGTGAAGAGGTCGAAGCCCGCGACCATGCCCCCGCCCGAAGATGGAAGCAGGAGGCCGGTCAGCATCTTGATGACGGTGGTCTTCCCGGCCCCGTTGGGGCCGAGCAGCCCGAAGATCTCCCTTTGGGGGACGCCGAAGCTCACCCGGTCGACGGCGGTGAAGTCACCGAATCGCCGGGTGAGGTCGCGGACTCCGATAGCCTCAGGCATCGGTCGAGGAGCGAAGGTGGATCATGGTGAACTGATCTTTTCGATGAAGGCATCCTCGAGCGAGGGGGTCCGCTCTCTCAGTTGGAGCACCCCAACACCTGCGGCGCTTAGTGCCTCCTGCACCGCTGGCCAGTCGCGCGCCCGATCCCGGAGGCTCAGGTGAATGGTCTCGCCGAACAGCGAAGCGCGGCGGACGGTGGCGAGCCCGCGCAGCGCCGCGACGGCCCGGCGCGGATCGGAGGCGCGGAGTTCCACCATCTCTCCCGGCAGGCTGGCCTGCAGGGTTTGCGGGGTGTCCAGCGCCAGGATCCGGCCCTCGTGCAGCAATGCTACGCGGTCGCAACGCTCCGCCTCGTCCAGGTAGGCCGTGGAGACCAGCACGGTCACTCCTTCAGCCACCATCTGATGCAGAATCACCCAGAGGTCACGGCGGGAGAGCGGATCCACGCCAAGGGTCGGCTCGTCAAGCAGGAGGATCTTCGGCTGGTGAATCAGGGCGCAGCAGAGCGAGAGCTTCTGCTTCATTCCGCCGGAGAGCTGTCCGGCGAGCCGGCGCTCGAAGGGGGCAAGGCGGGAAAAACGGTACAGCCGCTCGAGTCGGACGGTCCGCTCGGCCCGGGGGACGCGATAGAGGTCGGCGTAGAAGTCGATATTCTCCCGGACCGTGAGGTCGGCGTAGAGCCCAAAGCGCTGCGACATGTACCCGATAGCGTGTTTGACCACCTCCGGGTCGCCCGCCACACTCACGCCATCCACCAGGGCATCGCCACGACTGGGTCGCAACACGCCCGCCAGCATCCGGAGGGTCGTGGTCTTCCCGGCCCCGTCCGGTCCCACCAGCCCGAAGAGGGTACCCTGGACCACCTCGAAGCTCACGCCGTCGACCGCGACTAGGTCGCCGAAGCGGCGGGTGAGGTCGCGGACCTGGATTGCGGAATTGTAGGATTGAGGGATTGGGGGATTGGTCGTGGAATTCACATTCCGTTCTCCGGATCCTGCTGGGTCCTTCCGAACACCCGCGCTACGGTTCAATCCCGCAATCCCGCAATCCCACAATCCCACAGTCCCTCAATTCGACGTCCGCCGGCGTCCCCGGTTTGAGCTCGAACGCCGGATCCCCGGTGATCCGCACCTTCACCCCGTATACCAGCTTCACTCGCTCTTCCGTGGTCTGGATGTTCCGCGGAGTGAACTCCGCCTCGTGCGCGATGAACGACACAACGCCTTGGTAACTCTGGTCGCGGAAGCTGTCGGCCCGGATGGTCGCGGCTTGACCGATCCGGGTGGCGCCGATCCGGTTTTCCGGGATGTAGATCCGCACCCAGCGATCGGCCGGATTCATAACGCTCACCACCGGCGCGCCCGGGCCCACGGTCTCCCCCGGTTCCCGATGCCGGACCGTGACGATGCCGTCGAACTCGGAGCGAAGGTCATAGTTGACCAGCGCGGCCTCGATGGAATGGACCTGGGCCTCTGCCACGGCGAGCTGAGCTCGCTGCGCGGTGATTCGTTCCTGACGGGGCCCCGATTCCAGCAGGGCGAGCTGCAATCGGGCCTGGTCGTCGTGGCTCTTGGCCAGATCGTAGGTCACCCGCGCCTTGTCGAGCGATTGCCGGCTCACCACGCTGTCCGCCGCCAGCGTTTCGGTGCGTTGGAGTTCCGTTGCCGCGTCGGCCAGCGAGCGATCCGCCCCCGCCAACGCCGAGCGGCCCTGCTCGATCTCCTCGCTTCGGTTTCCCCGTTCCAACTCCTCGAGCTGAGCCCGCGCCACGGCGACCTGGGCCTTCATCTGTTGATGGCGCGCCTCGGCTTCCCCCGCGTCCAGTCGCGCCAGCACCGAGCCCGCCTTCACCGAATCCCCCTCGTGTACCAGGATCTCCACGATCCGACCACCAGCGGCGAATCCCAGCTCGGCTTGGGTCGCCTCGACGGTGCCGGAGGCGAGGAGCCGGTCCGACTCGCCACGGCTGCGGAAGAACTTGAACCAGATCCCCACCGCCACCGCGATGAGGAGCCCGAGAATCGACAGCCGCCGCTTCAGACTCATGGATGGACCGCTCCGAGGTTCGCCGCCAGCGCCTGACGGACGAAGGTGACGGTATGATTCGCCAGCTGCTCCCGCACCTCCGGCCGCTCGGGATCGAGCCCAGCCACCTGGGCCACGGCGCGGCGGGCCAGAAAGATGAAGACCGGTTGCGAGACGATGCTCATCGCGAGGAGCATGGGGGGGCCGGGGCGGATCTGCCCGGACTGTTGGCCGGAACGGATGAGGCCGAGGATGCAGTCGCGCACCTGCTGCTGTACCCGCGCCAGTGGGGCGGGGAAGGGACCACTCAGCACCAGCTGCTGCATCATGAAGAACGGCATGTCAGGGTACTCCCCGAAATGTGCGAAGTATGCCCGGATCACCGCCCCGATGCGGTCGAGGGAATCGCCCGCGGTCGCCGCCGCGGCGAGGACCCGGCCGGCCAATGGGTCGGCCACGCCGGCCAGAACCGCCTCGTAGAGCTTCTCCTTGCTTCCAAAGTGATAGGTCACCGCACCCAGGTTGGCCTTGGCGCGGGAGGTGATGTCCCGGATCGAGGTTCCCGCGTAGCCCCGCTCGGCGAACAGCCGGCGGGCGGTGGTGAAAAGAAGGGCAGCGGTGTCCGACGTTTTCATACGGTCGTATGATTTAGGCGATTGGGGTGGTGGAGTCAAGTGGCGGACCCGTGACTGGCGGTTGCCCTGGGGCCTGAGACGGAACACCTTGTGCTGTACGCAGGGGGACTCATCCCGAGCAGGATTGGCCGGGATGGGCCGAACCTCTGCCAGCCACCTTAGCCACCAGCGATGAGCCGACACCTGACAGCCCGAGCCAATTCCCGAATGAGATACTGGCTGCTCCTGGCTCTCCTCGCTGGGTGCCGTGGCCACTCGCCCAAGAGAATCAAGGTGAGCGATGCGCTCTCCCGCATTCCGCAAACCCCGACGGACCGTACCCGGCGGTGGGCGGGACCGGCGCCGGTGCTCCGGGAGTCCAGCGTCGTCGTCTTCTGGCTCGCGGGCTCAGATACGTTGGCAAGGGATCAAGCGGCCGATCTCCTGGACGATTTTCGCTACTACACCAGCAAGTCGGCTTCATTCTTCGTGGACTGGGACATCCAGATGGTGGGCACCAACTCGGATACGGTGTACGTCGAGCTGGAGGATGGCACCCGGCGGCTCATCATGCTGTCAGGGCTGGAGTACCCTTTCGGATACCTTCTGGTCGAGCCCGGTACCGCCGAACAGATTCTGACCGGGATCTCCACCGACGAAGAGCTGATCGATGCGGCGACCGATTATTTCGGGCTGGGGGAAGACGAGACGCCGCAGGCGGTGGCGAAGAACTAAGCACTCAGCACTCTCTCTACTCCCCTTCCACCATCTCCGCGACTTTCTGGGCCAGTGTGTTGGGACCGAAAGGCTTCTGCAGGAACCCCGCTCCCGGGCCGAGGATGCCGTGGTGGATTATGGCATCGTCGGTGTACCCCGACATATAAAGGATCTTGAGCCCCGGGCGCAGAGTCCGGAGCCGTGCCACCAGTTCCTGTCCGCTCATGCCGGGCATGAC
>JBGPJS010000289.1:0-5523 GCA_041485505.1 Gemmatimonadota bacterium
CTACAGTCGCCTGTGCCCTGGTCGCGGCGAAGAAGGGAATCCGGATCGCGCACGTGGAGGCGGGTCTGCGCAGCCGAGACCGCAGCATGCCCGAGGAGATCAACCGACTCCTCACCGATCAGCTGGCCGATCTCTGCCTGACCCCCAGCCGGGACGGCGACCGCAACCTGACGGCCGAGGGGATTCCGGTCGAAAAGATCCGCTTCGTGGGGAATGTTATGGTGGACACGCTCCTCCACCTGAGGGAACGGGCCCGGGCCCGGCGGGCTCCCGAGGCACAGGGGGTGGCGGGCGGGCCGTACGCGTTCGTGACCTTTCACCGGCCCTCGAATGTGGACGATCGCGAGACGCTCGCCGAGCTGCTCACCGGCCTTGATGATCTGGCTCGCGAGATGCCGGTGCTGTTCCCGATCCATCCGCGGACTGGTCAGCGGGTGAAGGAATTCGGTCTCAGCGACCTGACGGGGCGGGTCCGTCTGATCGAGCCCTTGGGCTACCTTGATTCCCTCTCATTGGTTGAACGATCGACGCTGGTTCTGACCGACTCAGGCGGTCTGCAGGAGGAGACCACGGTGTTGGGCGTTCCCTGCCTCACCGCCCGGCCAAACACCGAGCGTCCGATCACCATTACCGAAGGGACCAACCGGTTGATCCCCTCCACTCGCCAGGGAATTAATACGGCCGTGGCCGAGGTCCTCCAGGCCCTCGCCGGTGGGCGTTTTGAGCCCAGCCGGCCGGAGGGATGGGATGGCCAGGCCGGGGAGCGCGTGGTTGAGGCCCTTCTCGACCACAGGCGGTAGTTCCCGCTCCCCCTACCACCTGCCCCCGGTTCAGCGGTACATTGGAGCCCGTCCCGCGCAGGTGCGGTCGCTTTCCATCCCTCGGTGCGCACCCACACGACGCGCGGCCTCGCGCCCCCCCCGCCGACCTGGTCGGGGAGATATGAGACGAGGGAGGACTCCCGTTCGGACCTGCGAATCCGGTCGGCGGGACTCGTGAACGAGGGATGGACCGACGAGGCGCCTCACCCGTATCGCCACGCCTCCGGATGCAGGCAGTCTCGTCGTCATTGTTTCTTCGAATGGAGCGTGCTCCGACTTCGGGCATTTCCTCGTCAACTTCCCGCTACCGGGTCCGGGGAGCTGATGCGACTGAAAGCCACGAGGGCCGGAGCATGGGAGCCAGCTACCCTGTGAACCGAGCGCACCTAGTCACCAAGTCCCCGGCCCGGCCTGTCCGGCTCGGCGAGCCACCGCTGCACGCCCCCAATGCCGCCCTCCTGATCGATTTCGACAACGTCACACTCGGGATCCGCTCCGATCTCACCAAGGAGCTCAAGACCCTGCTCAGCAGCGACATCATCAAAGGGAAGGTCGCGGTGCAGCGGGCGTACGCGGATTGGCGGCGCTATCAGCAGTATATCGTCCCGCTGACCGAGTCCTCGATCGATTTGATCTTCGCCCCAGCGGTCGGAACCGCCAAGAAGAACGCGACGGACATCCGACTCGCGGTGGACGCGATCGAGCTCGTCTTTACTCGTCCGGAGATCGGGACGTTCATCCTGCTCTCGGGCGACAGCGACTTCTCGACAATGGTGATCAAGCTCAAGGAGTACGGCAAATACGTCATCGGAGTCGGGATTCGTGAGTCGGCCAGCGACCTTCTCATTCAGAACTGCGACGAGTATTACTCCTACAACGATCTTGCGGGGCTCACCAAGGAGGTGGATGCACCTTCGGCGCAGCGGGATCCCTGGGAGCTGGTGCAGGAAGCGGTCTTGCAGATGGCGCGAAACCGGGACGTGATGCGATCCGACCGCCTGAAGCAAGTGATGCAGCAGATCAACCCCAACTTCGACGAGAAGAACGCCGGCTACAACCGCTTCAGCAAGTTTGTGGTCGATGCCGGCCAGAAGGGCCTGCTGCAGGTCAGCAAAATGGAGAATGGGCAATACGAAGTGGCGCCGCTCGCGACCCAGGAGGATTCCAAGGCGGTGGCCTCAGCGGCGCCCGCGCCGTCACAGAGGAGTCGAGCGCGGGGCCGAGGCAGGGGCCGTGGTGGTCGGGAGCGGGAGCCCGCCGAGAGCGCGACGAAACCGGAGGCCGCCCCGCCGCCAGCCTCGACTAAACGCGCCGAGGCCGCGCTCACTCTCGCCAATGCCTTCCACCTGCTACGGAGGGCCCTCGGTGAGCTCCGGGGCCCCGTGGGGCATGAGGCGCTACGACTCCGGATGGTTGCCCTGCATGGGCGCCAGGATGCATTGCTCGAGCCCGGGCGCTTCAGCCGACTCCTCCGGCAGGCCCACGACGCCGAAGTCGCGGATGTGAGGAAGGTCGCCGACAACGAATACGAGATCGAGTCCCGCCCGGGCGATCTCCCGCCGTCCCGCAGCGTCGTGACCCACCGCCAAGAATCCCAGGCCGTAGAGGCCAGCCACCCCGTCCCCGCCCCGGCGGTGCCGGCGAGCTTCAACCCGGACGATGGCCAGCGACCGGGCATTCGGTTCCGGCGGGGCTCGCGAGCACCGTCCGGACTCCCGGCGATTCCACTGGTTGGGGTGGTCAGCGTGACGCCGGACGTGGCCGAGGCGGAGACCCCTCCCTCTCGGCGAGGCCGAGGGCGGGGTCGGGCAAGGCCGGCTCCTTCTCCAGCCGAGCCCTCGGCCGGGATGATGGAGCTAGTCAAGGAAGACCATCCGAAGAAGAAGCCGGCTCGGCCCCGCACCAGAAAGAAGGTCGAGTGAGGGGAAGCCAACGGGCAGCCACGCTGCCCGCCGAGTTTTTCAGGCGGTCTACTGCCGTGGTCGCTCGGGATCTACTGGGCGCGACCATTGTCTCGGGTGCCGGGCGGCGGTCCACGGTGGGGCTGATCGTCGAGACGGAGGCCTATCTCGGAGGGGATGATCCCGCGTCGCATGGATATCGGCTCCGGCGGACCGAACGGAACGCGGCGTTGTTCGGATCGCCTGGATCGTGGTATGTCTATCGCTCCTACGGTGTTCACTGGTGCGCCAACCTGGTTTGCGAAGCGAAAGGTTTGGGCGCGGCCGTGCTGCTCCGCGCGGTACAGCCGATGGATGGGCTCTCCCTGATGCGCCGACGGCGGGGAAGGCGCGCCGAGCGGGAACTCGGTTCGGGGCCCGGCAAGCTCTGCGAGGCGCTGGGCATCGATTCCACCCTGAACGGGGTTGACATGGCCGAGTCCGCCGTGAGGATCTGCCTGCCGGATGAGTCCGATCGGATCGCGGTAGCGGTGACTCCGAGAATCGGGATCACCAAGGCGGCGGACTGGCCGCTTCGGTTCGTTGTTGCGGGCTCGGTTTGGGCATCGAGGAGTCCCAGGCGCTAGGCAGCTGATGGTGAGGAAGCACAAACGGCCCGGGAGATTCCCGGGCCGCTCGGTTTTCCTGGCGAAGGTTGCCGTCAGGGCTGACCGATGACTTTGGTGGGTATTTGAACGCCTCGGGCTGGGCTTGCCGGCGGATTCTGTGCGTTGTCACCCACCTGGCCTTCGCTATTGAATCCCCAGCAGAACGCGACAAACCCCGAAGTGACGCTGCAGACGTGACCGAAGCCGACGCTGACGATCGTTGAGGTCGGCCCGGCCGACGCGGTCGGCGTGGTCCGGAAGATGGCGCTGGTATCCGGGCTGCCGATCTGCCAATGCTGGTCATCGCCCCAGCAGTAGATGGCCCCACCGTTGATGGTGCCGCTCTGGGTGATGCCGCAAGTGGTGTTGGTGCCGGCGTTGATGGACGCCCAAGCCTGGCCGCCAAAGATGGGCACCGGAGTGGAGCTCGGGTTTTGGTCGGCCTTGCCCAGCTCGCCGAAGCCGTTGCCACCCCAGCAGAATCCGCCTCCGTTTGTGGTGACCCCGCAGGATTGGGTACCGCCGGTCGTAACCGACGCGAAGGTCAATCCGCCCGAAACCAGTGTCGGCACAGTCCGGATGTTCCCGGAAGTGTTGTCGCCCACCTGGCCGGAGGCGTTGTCGCCCCAACAGTACCCGGCCCCGCCGGTGGCCACGCCGCAGGTGGCCGCGTCTCCCGCGCTGATCATCGAGAAGGTCAATCCGCCGGAGACCAGCGTGGGTGCACTCCGATTGTTTCCCGGGCCGAAGGTACCATCGCCGATCTGGCCGAAGGTGTTGTCTCCCCAGCAATAGGCCGCTCCTGCAGTGGTCAAGGCGCAGTTGTGGGACGCACCCGCAGTGAGCGAGAGGCTATCGAACGTCTGCCCTCCGGTCACCAGGGTGGGGATGAGGCGCGGCGTGTTGGTACCGTCGCCCAGTTGACCGGATCCGTTGCTTCCCCAGCAGAAGGCCTGACCGGGACCGGTCACGCCGCAGGCGTGCTGGAATCCGACATCCACCGTGCGGAAGACGTGGGCACCTACGACTGGGGTAGGACCAAAGACCGACCCACCGATGGTGCCGTTGCCGAATTGGCCATCCAAATTGCTTCCCCAACAATACGCTGCACCGAAAGTCGTGGTCCCGCAGGTGGAGATGCCGTTGGCCCCGATCGCGGTGAACTGCAGGACCACGTTGAATCCGGCGATGCCGGAGACCCCACCAACCGTGGCGGAGATGTTGGCACCGCCGAAGCTCAGTCCCGTTGTTACCAACCCGGTTGTGCTGACCGTGGCCACCGAGGTATTTGAGCTGGTCCACGTCACCGGTCGGCCGGTGATGATGTTATTGGCGACGTCCCGGGCCACGGCCGTCAGCTGAAGGGTCGCACCGCCCACCGCCAACGAGCCGCTGCCGGGTGTGACCGTGACCGTGGACACGGGAGTGGTCTGGACCACGACGACAGTTGTGCCGGTGATCAAGCCGGAGGTTGCCTTGATTGTGTCGGTCCCGGTCCCGTTCGCTCTGACCAGCCCGAGGTTACTGACTGTCGCGACGGCGACGTTGGTGCTCGACCAGGTGAACACCACGTTGGTCAGGGTGGCCCCGTTGATGTCCTTGGCGGTCGCGGTCAACTGAAGCGAATCACCGCTGTTGATGGTGGCGTTCGGTGGGGAAACCGTGATGGAGGCGACCGGGAGCCCGGTCACGGTGCAGTCCACCGTGTCGGCGCGGGTCGAGCCCGTGATGGCCACGCTGGCGATGATCTTGGTCACTCCGGTATTCACGCCGGTCACCACGCCAGAGCTGTTCACGGTGGCGATCGTCAGGTCCAGGCTGGACCAGTTGACGATCTTTCCGGTGAGGACGGTGCCCTGATTGTCCTTGGTGAGAACCTGGAGCTGGGAGGTGGTACCCTTCGCGAGGCTGAAGTTGCCCGAAACGATGGTCACGGTATCCACCGTGCCGCCGCCCCCGCCGCCGCCGCCGCCGCCCGGCCCAGCGATGGTGTTGGCCTTACAGCTCAGCATGCCGGCAAAGAGGCACGCGAGGGTGGCGAATCGGGCAGTGCTCATGGAGTCGACTCGGTCTGGAGTAAGGAGAACGCCGTCAGTATCCACCGCCGGTGACACCTTCGCGCGCGGGTCCCAGGCCCAGACGGATGCCGCCGAC
>JBGPJS010000290.1:0-5512 GCA_041485505.1 Gemmatimonadota bacterium
ATCCGGGAGGTCCACCGGCCGGCCGCGGGAAGCGCCGCCAACGTCCCCGAGAAGAGACCGACCGCGACGAGCAGGGCGGTCATCCCAAGCGAAAAGACGAAGAGGTATACAAACCCCCACGCCGCGCTGCTCGTGGTGGTCACAAACGTGAGCACGGCCGCGAAGGCCGGTGCGCCGCACGGGGCGGCCACCAATCCCGAGGTCGCTCCCATCGCGAAGGCGCCGACCAGCGAGCCCCCACCGAACCGGCCGGCCCAGGCCAGCAACCGTCCCGGCACCTGGACCGCAAACACGTCCAGCAGGGCCAAGCCGAAAAGTAAGAGCAGGTTTCCGATCGTGAAATAGGCCCAGGGATTGGAACTGACCCCGCCGAACAGTGTCCCGGTCAGCCCGGCGAGGAGGCCCAGAGAAGCGTAAACCAGGGCGAGTCCGAGCGCGTAGATCAGGGTGTAAAGGATCGTCCTCCGACGCGACCGTGCGGCCGCCCCTGTCCCGCCCAGAATCCCGACGGTGATGGGAATCATGGGGTATACGCAGGGTGTCAGGCTCGTCACCAAGCCAGCGGCGAAGAGGAGGGGCAGGGCGGCGAAGGGGTGGTCGCGGAGAGCGGCGTCGAGAGGGGGGGCAGCGATGAACACGGCGGGGAAGATAACCGTAGGGGCGACCCTCCGGGTCGCCCTTCAGGGATCGAACGGGTAGCCGTCGTGAAAAGGGTGACCCGGACGGTCGCCCTTACGGTTTCGTCCGATGTTCCTTCCGCTGAAACGCCAGGAACTCATGCACCGCCGCAACCGCCTGCGGGTCCGCGCTGATGATCCTGACCTCCCCACCCCGCGGCAGTTCATGGAACTCGTAGCGGATCCGATCCCGGCGCTCGGCCATCAATCGGGTGCCGGGAACCTCCCCGGTGTCGTGGACGAACATGGGCGTTCGGAAATCCCCGGCCGCGAAGGCCTTCGCGATTTCCTGCAGGTGGCGGCGAATCTGAGCGACACCGGCGGAGTCCACCACCTCCCGCTGCAGCTCGATCCGGCCGCCGTCGGGGAGGGGATCGAAGCGATGGGCGGAGGTGTACTGATCAACTCCCATCGCGCTCATGCCTCGGGCCTGCATGGCGTGGAAGGTGGAATCGTGCTGGTGTTCTTGCGCGGCCAGGGGAGGGGCGGCAAGCGAGAGGCTTGCCAGCGCCAGAAGGAGGAGGGAATGTTGACAGGTCATGGATGCGCTCCGGGAGAACCGGTTGCCTCAACGATGGAGGCTTCACCTCGGCCGCGCAGGAACAGGAGTTCCAACCACCGCCGTGCGATAGATAGAGTGAAGAGCCGTTCGTGAGCGCGAACACCGCCGAGTTGGCCAGCCTGCCCCTGTTCCGGGACGTCGGCCCCGCGGCCATGCGGGAGCTCGCCGCCCGCGCTCTAGAGCGCTCCTTCGCCGCCAATGAGGTCCTGTTCACCATGGGATCGGCGCCCCGGGGATTCTTCGTGATCCTCGAGGGGGAAGTCCGGGTCCTTCGCGGGGGGGCCGGCCGCCAGCATGTCGTGCACGTGGAAGGTCCCGGGGGCACGCTCGGTGAGGTGTCGCTCTTCGATGGTGGTGGCTACCCGGCGACGGCGGTCGCGGCGCTCCCGACTCGGTGTCTCCTCTTCAGCCGCGCAGGGGTCGAGGCGGCGATTCGGGCGGATCCCTCCGTGGCGTGGGTCTTCTTTCGACGCCTGGCGGGCCGGGTGCGCCATCTCGTGGATCGGCTCGACCGCCTGGCCGCACAGAGCGTCACCAGCCGGCTCGCCACCTGGCTCCTGGCCCGACGCCGCGAGACCGGCGCCCAAGAGTTTTCACTGGGCCGGACCCAATCGGAGGCGGCGGAGGAACTCGGCACGGTCCGTGAGGTCCTGGTGCGGAGCCTGCGAGATCTCCGGACCGCCGGTCTGATCCGATGGGTCGGACGCGGCCGCTATGAGATCATCGACGAGACCGGGTTGAAACAGCGAGCCGCCGAAACCACCAGCGATGGCCCAACAAGACGTCGAGGGGCTTAATGATGGAGCGCCGAAGCGCGGTAACGCTCTTCGACATAGTCCTCCAGGATCCGCAGGAACTCGGGCACGATGTTGTCGCCCTTAAGGGTGACCATCAGGCGACCGTCCACGAAGACCGGGGCCTTGGGCTCTTCGAAAGTTCCGGGCAGCGAGATGCCGATGTTGGCATGCTTGGACTCTCCGGGACCATTTACGACGCATCCCATCACCGCCACCTTGAGCTCCTCGACCCCGGGACGCTCGACCCGCCAGAGCGGCATCTGGGCCCGCAGGTACGCCTGGATGTCTTCGGCCATCTGCTGGAAGAAGGTGCTCGTGGTGCGGCCGCAGCCGGGGCAGGCGGTGACCTGGGGGGTGAAGCTCCGGAGGCCGAGCGACTGCAGGATCTGCTGCGCGATCTGAACCTCCTCGGTACGGTCCCCACCGGGACGGGGCGTGAGCGAAACCCGAATCGTGTCCCCGATCCCTTCCTGGAGCAGAATCGCCAGACCGGCGGCGCTGGCCACGGTGCCCTTCATCCCGAGCCCCGCCTCGGTCAGGCCGAGATGCAACGGGTAGGAGCAGCGGGCAGCGAGCATCCGGTAGACGTCCACCAGATCCTGCACCCCCGACACCTTGGCACTGAGGATGATCCGGTCGCTGGGTAAGCCGATCGACTCCGCAAGGGCGGCCGAGCGGAGTGCGCTTTCGACCATGGCCTCCATGGTGACGTCCCGCGCTTCCCGCGGTTCGGCCGCGCGGGCATTGGCGTCCATCATTTCCGTCAACAGGTTCTGGTCGAGCGAGCCCCAGTTGACCCCGATCCGCACCGGCTTGTCATTGGCGAGGGCCACCTCGATGATGGCGCGGAAGTTGTCGTCGCGGCGCTTGCCCCCAACGTTTCCCGGGTTGATCCTGTACTTGGCCAGGGCAGCGGCGCAGGCGGGATATTTCGTAAGCAGGAGGTGCCCGTTATAGTGGAAGTCCCCGATCAGCGGGACGCTCAGCCCGATGCCGGCGAGCGCCTCGGCGATGGCGGGGACGGCCGCCGCGGCCGGCTCGTGGTTCACCGTCACCCGGACCAGCTCGCTCCCCGCCCGCGCCAGATCAGCCACCTGTTGCACGGTGGCCGCCACGTCCGCAGTGTCGGTGTTGGTCATGGACTGTACGACGATGGGATGGCGGGATCCCACCAGGACCCCGCCGATCGCGACGATCGGGGTTTCACGGCGTGAATAGGAGGGCATACCGGGAAGCTACAGTGGACAGTCCGAAGTGAAAAGTGAGCCGCGGTTTAGGTAACCGGACTCACAGACTCCGAGGTCGAAAAGCCGGGTTGCAACATCGTGCGACACATCCACCGCTCCCCCGTGGTATCCGCGCAACAGGGTCGCGGCGTCTATGACCCGAATGGCCTGTCATAAGCAGTTGTTACATAGCAGTTTAGCCTATGCTGAGGCGGCGTTCCTACTGGCACATCGGTTGCCCTACCACAGGTCAATCGTCAAAAGGCATTTTGGCCCCAGGCTGTGGTACCGAGAGTAGGCGGCTCATGCGGCCCGACCCTCTCCAATATTGAGGAGAACATGGATTCTCTGGTGCGGTCCCGTTCGATGACGGAAGCGAGGACTCTGGTGCTGGCCAGCTTGGCATTGGGTCTGGCGGGCTGCGGGATGGACCAGCAGAGCCCATTCTCCCCTGGCACCACCGCGATGCCTGCGCTGAACACCTTCAGCGTGCCCAATACCGGCCTGACCACGAACACCAACGTCTGGGTCACCCAGGCACCGATGCCAACGGCGCGCACCTCCAGTGCGATCGAGGTGGTCCAAAGCCTCATCTACGTCATGGGCGGATGGAGTGGAACCGGAGCCCTGGCAAAGAACGAAGCCTACAACCGGACCACCAACACCTGGACAACCAAGGTGGCCATGCCGGCCGCCCGCTACGATGGCGACGGTGCCGCGGAGATCAGGGGATGGCTGTACGTACCCGGGGGTAAGGCTGCCGGCGGAAAGGTGACCTCGAATCTGTACGTCTATACCCAGAGTATCTGGCTCAGCAAGGCCAGCATGCCGATCCCCAGTGGCTGTGGAGCCACCCTGGCATTGGCCCTGAAGCTGTACGTGAGTACCGGCTGCGACAGCACCGGCGCCTACACCAACTATTACCACATCTACGACCAGCCCACGGACACCTGGACTGCCGCGGCCTCCTCGCCCAACGTGCACGCCTTTCCGGCCTCGGGACAGACCGGCGGGAAGCTGGCGCTGGTGGGCGGCTACGATTCGACCGGCCTGGTGACGGCCACGTTGGATCTGTACGATACCGCGACCGACACCTGGATCACCAAGACCCCCATGCCGACGCCCCGGGCCCGGGCGGCCGGGAGATCGATCAATGGACTGCTCTACATCATCGGCGGCGTAAACGATGATGGAACCGCTCTGGACGTAGTGGAAGTGTACAACTCGGCCACCGACAGCTGGACCACCCAGACGCCCATGCCCACGCCCAGGTACGGGTTGGGGATCATGGACATCGGCCACGGAGACCCGAAAGTCCAGGCGGTCGGTGGCACCGACCAGGGAGGCATCGTCCTCCGTACTCTGGAAGTACTGACGCCTGGGAACATCTGGGCCTCCAGACCGACCATGCCGACCCCGCGCTCGGGAGCCGCCGCGGCCACCTGGAACGGCGTCACCTACGTGGCGGGAGGCTTCAACGCAACCGGGGGGGTGACGACGGTGCAGTCCTTCAACGGGGCCTGGACCACCAAGACCTCGATGCCGGCGGTCCGCTACGACGGGGACGGGGCGGACGCGATCAACGGCGTGGTGTACGTTCCCGGCGGTTTCGGGCCGGCCGGCCTGCCCACCAAGTCGCTTTACAGCTACAACCTGACCAGCTGGAGCAGCAAGGCCGTCATGCCGGTGGCCAGCGCCTGTGGAGCCACCGGGGCGATCAGCGGCAAGCTGTACGTGACCACAGGGTGTGACGGGGTGGCCTACCGAACCTTGCTGCACATGTACACTCCGGCCACCAACAAGTGGACCGTGATGAGCCCATCCTCACAGGCGCACGTCTTCCCCGCCTTTGGGGTCCTCGGTGGGAAGTTGTACCTGGCGGGCGGTCTCGACTCGAACGGCGTGGTGAGTTCGACGCTCGAGATCTACGATCCCGTCACCAACAGCTGGACCGTCGGGCCGCCGATGCCGACCGCCCGGCTTCGGGCGGCTGGGCGGGTGGTGAACGGAGTATTCGTCGTGGTCGGCGGGGATGACGGAACCGGGGTCCGGCTGAACACCGCGGAAGTCTACGATGCCACGAGCGGTACCTGGCAAACTGGCCAGCCGATGCCCAGCACCCGGAGCGGGATGACCGCCGGGACCCTGGGACTGCAGATGATCGTGAGCGGCGGCACCGACAACGACGGGAACTGGCTCTCGACCAACGAGTCCTACACGCCGTAAGACCCGGGAACCGAACAGCACCAG
>JBGPJS010000291.1:0-5508 GCA_041485505.1 Gemmatimonadota bacterium
TTCCTCTGCTACGACTGCCACGCCTACACCAGCTATGCCTCCTGGAACCCCTACGACACCTATTGTTCCAGGTTCCGGATCGAGATCTATGACGACGATGCTTATTACCCCTACCGCTATTACGGAAGCCGTCGGGTCGTAGTCACCCATCCTGCGCGTCTTGAGCCGCGGTATGTCTTCAAGGCGTATGACGGGCGTGGGGAGCACGTGACCCGGGTCCGGGAACGGCCTCGGGACCCGGAAGGCCGTCCGCTAACCGACAGAGGCACCGGCGGGCGCACCGGCGAGCGGGGCTCGATCCCGGTGCCGGTGTCGCCGCGGCCGCGACGTGAGGCGGAGCAGCCCAGCCAGGATCGGGAACCACCAGCGCCGAACCAGCCAGCCGAGCCGCGGCGGCGGCCGGCTCCGACTCCAACCGACGACCCTGCGGTGCAGAACCCGACTCCCGCAGCGCGGGAGGACCGGCGGGAGCATCCCTCGGCCCGCCAGCCAGACGGGGGTCAGACGCGCGAGCGGGCCGAGCCGCGCCGGGAGACGCCCCCGCCGCGAGCGGAGCCTCGCCCGACTCCTCCCAAAGTGGAACCCCCGCCGCCGAAGCCAGCGCCACCACCCAAGAGCACTGGAGAACCGCAGTTGCGGCGCCGCAAACCGTAGCAGGACCCGAAACTCTTTCGCGCGCCCGGCCGTACCTCTCCCGGCCGGGCGCCTGTTTTCCCCCAGGTTTCGCCGCCCGGGATACCAACCACCAGGACTCGTGCATGTCGATCCCGCGCCGCCAAATGCCGCTCATTGTTCTACTCACCCTCACCCCACCACTCGCTGCTCAGACCGCCGCTCCACTTCGGAGCGCCGCGGCCAGCATCACCGAGACCGACGTGAAGCGACGCATCAACATCATCGCGGACGACTCGATGATGGGTCGCGATACTCCCAGCCGGGGCTTGGAGCTCACCGCACAGTACGTCGCGGACCAGTTCAAGAGCTTCGGCCTCAAGCCGGGTGGCGAGAAGGGTACCTACTTCCTGCGCTATGCCATCGATCGTAAGCAGCTCGATCAGTCCGGGTCGATTGTCCGGTTCATGGCCGGTGGACAGCAGGCCCAGATGGACCTGACCCATGACGCGCGATTCATCTTCGGAGGAGTTCCCACCGGAACGGTCACCGGACCGGTCCTGCTCGTCGGCGGGCCACTGACCACGGAGGACGCCGCCAAGCTCGATGTGAAGGGGAAGCTAGTCCTTTTCGCCCTGGACTACGGCAAGCCGCTCCCCGGCTCGGTGCAGCAGGCCCTGTTCGCCCTGGCGCAGGGAGGAGCCAAGGGGATCATCATTCTCTCCAATCGTGATTCGGCGGCCTTCGCCCAACGGGTCGCTCAGCAGGGCCACCCGCACCTGAACGTCCAGGGCGACGCGGGCGAGGGAGTCCCCCCGTTCCTGGAGGTGCATGAGCGGGCGCTGGGGCCGGTGCTGGAAGCGGCGAGCATCAACCTGGCGGAACTGCGCGGCGCCGCCACCCTGACGAGCCAGATGGCGCCGGGAGTGGAGGTGAGCATGACAATCACGGAACGAGTCCTGGAGGCAGCGTCGGCGCCGATCTCCATCGGGGTGCTCGAAGGGAGCGACCCGAAACTCAAGAACGAGTACCTGGTCTACTCCGCTCACATGGACCACATCGGGATCACACCGGGGAAGCCGGACAGCATCAACAATGGCGCCGATGACGACGGCTCCGGGACCGCGGGGGTAATGGAGCTGGCGGAGGCGTTCACCCGGAAGGGAGCCCGGCCCAAGCGCTCCGTCATTTTCATGACCGTAAGCGGGGAGGAGAAGGGGCTCTGGGGCAGCCGCTACTTCAGTGAACACCCCACGGTCCCTCTGGGGCAGATCGTGGCAGACCTCAACATCGACATGATTGGACGGAACTGGAAGGATACGATCGTGGCGATCGGGAAGGAGCATTCGAGTCTGGGCGCCACCCTCAACCGGGTCGACGCGGCGCACCCCGAACTCCACATGATCGCGATCGACGACCGGTGGCCGGAGGAGAATTTCTATTCCCGCTCCGATCACTTCAACTTTGCCAGAAAAGGCGTACCGATCCTCTTCTTCTTCAACGGGGTGCATGCGGACTACCACCAGGTCACCGACTCGCCCGACAAGATCGATGGCGAGAAAGAGGCGAGGATCCTCCAGCTGCTGTTCTACCTCGGCCAGGACATCGGCAACGCGCCAGAGCGGCCGCAGTGGAATCCGGAGAGCTACAAGAAGATTGTGGAGGCGGCCAAATAGGGCGGTACGGCGGGACGGCGGGACGGCGGTAGGGCGGTAAGGAAACAAAGAGGGCCGGGTCGCCTCGGGTCAGCCGGATCCTCGCGACCGCCGTTCCGCCGTCCCGCCTTATATTGTCCGCATGACCGATACCCTCGACGACTTCAACGCCTTCCGCTCCCGGATGAACGACAGCATCCTGGGGGCGGGCAATCTCACCATCAATCGCTTCTTCGCGCTGGATCATCGCTGTTACCAGCCGGGTGCGCTGGGCACCAAGACCAAGGAGATGCTGGGGCTGGTGTCGAGCCTGGTGCTGCGCTGTGACGACTGCATTACCTACCACGTCATCCGCTGCCACGAAGAGGGGACGACGCGCGAGGAGTTCCTGGAGATCTTCGCGGTAGGGCTGGTGGTAGGGGGCAGTATCGTGATTCCCCACCTGCGGCGAGCCATGACCCGACTCGAAGAGCTGCAGGCGCCGGCCGGTAACGGCTTAGGAGACTAGTTCCTCTTCGCCGGTTTCCGGCCGGGCGAGCGGCCGGGGTTGGGACTGGGTGAGCAGGACTCCGCCGACGACGAGGGGACCACCGATGAAGTGAAACAGGGTGGGGTGTTCACCCAGCAGCAGGATCGCGACCAGGGTCGCAACGATCGGAATGACGCAGGAGTAGATCGCTGTCCGCCCCGCACCCAGTTGTTCAATCGCCCGGCTCCACAGAATGTAGGCCACCGAGAGCGAGAGCAGCGCCGAGTAGGCGACGCCCGACCAGGCGCCGAGTGTGACCGCAGTCCAGTTGACCCGCAGCAGACCAGGGATGCCGGCGATCACCAGTCCGGGGGTTCCGGTGAACAGGGTCCATGCGGTCGCCTCGATCGGCGGCAACCTCCTCGACAGTTGGCGCATGCCCAGGGTGTAGGCGGTCCACAGCATGGTAGCCGCCAGCATCAACCCGTCCCCCAACAGGCTTCCCCCCTGCAGTCTCGAGTGCCCTCCCAGGATCACCAGTATCACGCCCACCGTCGCGACCGCGACCCCCCACAGTTGTGAGCGACTGGGCTGTTCGAGCCCCAAGAACGCCGCCGAGATGGTCACCATGGTCGGAAGGCTGGCGAGGATCAGGGCGCTGTTGGTGGCGCTGGTCCGCGCCAGGCCGCTGATGAAGCAGAGCTGGTAGATGGTGTTGCCAATCACGCCGTAGACCAGGAGGGGCCGGAAGAGTCCCGCCGGTGGCATCCGGAGCCGGCCCAACCACAGCAGCACCAGGACGAGGACCAGCGATCCGGACGCGAAGCGGATGGCGGTGAATGGAAACGGGGGAATGTCGCGCAGGGCGTACTTCATGACCGCGAAGTTGGCGCCCCAGATAAGGGTGGAGATCCACATGCCGCCGTGGGCGGAGACCGGACGTCGCATCGGAGAAGGATAACGGGGGGTGGTGAGTGGCGGAGTGGCGGAATGGCGGAGTGGCGGAGTGGCGGAGTGGTTGACAGGCGGAGTCGGCCGCCCTCCCGGCCCTCCCGCCGTTATATTGCGCCCCATGTCCCAGTCCCGGATCCGCAATTTCTGCATCGTCGCGCACATCGATCACGGCAAGTCCACCCTGGCCGACCGGCTTATCGAGGCCACGGGGGCGGTCGAGAAGCGGCTGATGCGGGAACAGCTCCTCGACACCATGGACCTGGAGCGGGAGCGTGGCATCACCATCAAGCTCAACGCGGTCCGCATGTCGTACCCGGCCCGGAACGGTCGACTCTACGAGTTGAATCTCATCGACACCCCCGGCCATGTCGACTTCACCTATGAGGTCTCCCGGTCGCTGGCGGCGTGTGAAGGGGCGATCCTGGTGGTCGACGCCTCGCAGGGAATCCAGGCGCAGACGCTGAGCAATCTGTTTCTGGCCCTGGATGCGGGGCTCGAGATCATCCCGGTCCTCAACAAGATCGACCTCCCCGGCGCCGAACCCGAGCGGCGGGCCCAGGAGATTGTGGAACTGATCGGGGTCACGCGGGAGGAGATCCTTGCGGTCTCGGCCAAGGAGGGGACCGGGATCCCGGAGCTGCTCGAGGCCATCGTCCAGCGGGTGCCATCACCCCGCGGCAAGGAAGATGGGCCGCTCCGCGCCCTGATCTTTGACTCCTATTTCGACCGATACCGTGGTGCCATTCCGAGTGTGCGCGTGGTGGACGGCGCCCTGCGCAAGGGAATGGAGATCGCCTTTGGCTCCCATCCCGACGATACCTACGTGGTCGACGAAGTCGGCTATCTCCAGTTGGGCCAGCATCCCACCGATCTGCTCGAGGCCGGCGAAGTAGGATACGTCATCGCGAACGTCCGTGGCGTCGGGGATACCCGCGTGGGCGACACCATCTTCGACGCCGCCGAACGCGCCCGCGACCTCCTCCCGGGCTACCGGGAAGCGAAGTCCATGGTCTTCGCGGGTCTGTATCCGACCGACTCGGATCAGTATGAAGGGCTGCGCGACGCCCTGGAGAAGCTTCAGCTCAACGACGCGAGTCTCCATTACGAGCCGGAATCCTCCACCGCGCTCGGCTTCGGGTTCCGGTGCGGGTTCCTGGGACTTCTCCACATGGAGATCGTCGGGGAACGGCTGGAGCGCGAGTTCAATCTCGATCTGATCACCACCGTGCCGACGGTGGAGTACCATGTCTACCTGGCCAGCGGCGAGACCCTGATCCTGGAGTGCCCCACCAAACTTCCGGACCCGGCCGCGATCGACCGGATCGAGGAGACCTACGTCAAGGCCCGTATCATGGCGCCGGTGGACTATATCGGCGGCATCATGAAGCTGGGGCAGGACCGCCGCGGGGTTTACCTCGGCATGAAATACCTCGACGCGGCCCGGGTCGAATTCGACTGGGAGTTCCCCCTGGGCGAAATCGTCCTCGATTTCTATGACAAACTCAAGGGGCTTTCCCGGGGCTACGCCTCCCTCGACTACGAGATGGCGGGTTACCGGGAGTCCGAGCTGGTCCGGCTCGACATGCTCATCAACGGGGACCCGGTGGACGCGTTCAGCGTGATCATCCACCGCGAGAAGGCGTATGAGTGGGGTCGGAAGGTGGCCGAAAAGTTGAAGGAGCTGATTCCGCGGCAGTTGTTCCAGGTGATCATTCAGGCCGCCATCGGCCAGAAGATCATCGCCCGGGAGACCATCTCCGCCCTTCGCAAGGACGTGCTCGCCAAGTGCTACGGCGGCGATATCACCCGGAAACGCAA
>JBGPJS010000292.1:0-5498 GCA_041485505.1 Gemmatimonadota bacterium
CTATCGCTGTACATCGTCACAGACTCGGGCGGCGGCGCGGTCACCGCCGAGGTTCTCCGCACCCGATACTATGCGATCCATCCGACCCGGATGCTTGCCTTGATGCGGGAGGCAGGATTCCACAACGTACGAGAGGTGCGGGACGCTTTCTACCAACCGGTCTTGATCGGGTCGCGCCCACCTATGGCGTAACCGATGATCCGCATTCTTGCTATCTCCGGCAGCCTGCGTGCGGCTTCCTCCAACACTGTCCTGCTTCGCGCCGCCGCCGCCCTCGTGCCCCCAGCAGTCACGATCACCCTCTTCGAGGGGCTGGGCGGCCTCCCCCACTTCAATCCCGACCTTGACGGGCCGCGGGCACCACTCCCCGTCCTCGCATTTCGCGCTCAGTTGGCCGCCGCCGATGGCCTCCTGATCTCCAGTCCGGAGTACGCTCACGGCGTGCCGGGTACCCTCAAGAACGCGCTGGATTGGCTGGTCAGTGGTCCCGAGATCATCGCCATGCCCGTCGCGCTCCTGAATGCATCGCCCCGATCGACCCAAGGCCAGACGGCCCTCGCCGAGATTCTGGCCACAATGTCCACGGTCCTGATCCCGGAGGCCTCACGCACGGTGCCGCTTGCCGGCCGCCCGCTCGATGTCGTCGGAATCCTGGCCGACGCCGAGTTGGTGGAGCCACTGCGGGCGGCGGTGGCAGCGCTGGCGAGTGCCAGTGGCCGATCGCGGGCCGAGGGGCGCCGTGCGGTGGCCCAGTAGCGCGGGGGTGGAATGGACCAAGCCGGAGGGGTGGCCTCGATTTCTACGGGCCGCTCGGAGGGTGTCCCGTCACGACGCTTTCGTCAGAATCGACCATCGAGCGCGGACACCGTCAGGTCCCTGCCCCCGCCTCACCGTAGATCCATCCCACGATCCCGCCGTAGACCAGGTGGCCGAACAGGCTGCCCGCGAGCATCTGAACGTCGCCGTTCGAGAAGAAGCCGGCGCCCACCAGCGGCATGAAGACCACCTGCGCCACGAGGAACACGAGGCTGCCGTAGAGGGCTCCCCGCCACAGGGGTCGGCCAGGGAGTCGCCCGACCACCATGCCGGCGTAGATCAGCGCCAGCGCGATGCCGACGGCGAAATGGATAGCCCAGCCGATGGCCGGCCCGAAGGGGAGGTAGGCCGACGCCAGCCCCAGCGAGGTACTCAGGATCTGCCCGATGGCGATCTTCGGCAGTCCCACTGAGGGCTCTACTAGCAGCAGCGCGGTCATGACAGCCGTTCCGATGGCTCCGGCGGCACCTGCCCGTTTCCCGTTCATGCGGCCCCCCCTGGAGAAATAGCTAGGTTCCCACTCTTGCTATGGCTTGGCTTGGCCGTGACTGACCGCGAAGACGTACGTCGCCACGATGAAGACTTGCGACTCGGAAATGCCGCCCGGATGGGAGACCATGAGGGTGCCAGGCAGGCCTTCGTCGACCCGGTTGATGATCGCATCGAAGGTCCCGGTGATATGCCGCCATTTCGGGCCCTGGAGCGACGGGGCGATCGGTCCACCCTGGAGCTTGTCGCCGTGGCAGGCGTAACAGTTGCCCCGGCCGTGGAAGATCTTCCGGCCCGCGTCGATCATCGCCGGCGTCAGTAGGGTGGAATCCGGCTCCGCCCCCTTCTTGGTGGTGTCCACCACCTGGGCGTGGGCGGCGGCCGCCCCGAGCACGACCAAGGCACCGGTGATGGCACCGGCCCGCATCCCGTTCATCTTCATCCTCGCTGATTATGAAGTTGTGGTGTGGTGAACAGTAAGACCCTCGGGGTGGTGCCACAACTCGGACGCCGCCGGAACGCTAAGGCAGCGTCTTTCTGCCCAAACCTGAGAATCCGAAGGGTCACTCACCGCGGCTTCATGAATTCTTCACCTCCAGTAAACGGGATTGTCACCATCCCCTTTCCGTGGAGAGTCCGATGCGGTCGAGTCCTTCTCTGTGGGTGGTGCCGGTCCTCGCGGTTACCCTCGCCTCGTCGGCGCGAGCCGACACCCTGGCTGACCTGGCCCGGGCGTATGTCGCCGCCCACGCCACCGTGGCCACAACCCACGCCGGCCTGCCCAGCTTCGCACGCCAGACCGGCCTCGCCTGCAGCGCCTGCCACTATCAGTTCCTGCAGCTCACCCCGTTCGGGCGCCGGTTCAAGCTCAACGGCTACACACTGACCGCCCTGCCTCTGATCACCGAGAAGGATTCGACCAACGGCGGCAAGCTGAACCTGAGCCCGTCGGCGATTCTGTCGGCGATGCTGACCGCATCCGTGACCCACCTGAGCGGCTCGCTGCCCGGGACCCAGAACGATGCCGCGGCCTTTCCGCAGGAACTGAGTGTCTTCCTGTCCGGTCAGATCACGTCCAGGATCGGGATCTTCTCACAGTTCACCTACGCCGGGGCCGACGGGTCCTTCGGCGTCGACAATATCGACCTGAGGTATGCCAACCACACCCAACTCGGTGGCAAGACCGACGTCATCTATGGTGTGACGCTGCACAACAATCCGACCGTCCAGGATCTTTGGAGCACAACCCCGGCTTGGGGCTTCCCTTTCATCGGCTCGGATGGGGCACCGGCCGGCACGGCCAGCGCCGTGATCGACGGCGCACTGGGCCAGAGCGTCCTGGGGCTCGGGGAATACGCCATGATCGGCAACACTGTCTACGCCGAGGTCTCGCTCTACCGCTCGGCGCAGCAGGCCAGCGCCGCCCCGACCACCGATGCGATCCACGGTATCGCTCCGTACTGGAGACTCTCGCTCCAGAAGGAATGGGAGCACCAGTATCTGATGATCGGTACCTACGGACTGCATGTCAGCGACTTTCCCGGTGGAGTGAGCGGACCGAGGAACACCTTCACGGATGCCGGAGTCGACGCTCAGTTCGAGACCAAGGTGGGCACCGGCAACCTGGTGGCCCGGGCTACCTGGCTCCATGAAAAGCAAACGCTCGACGGGACCTTCGCGGCGGGCGGATCAGCCAACGCGACCAACACACTGAATACGCTGCGGGTCAACACCAGCTACTACCCCAGGCAGTGGCTGGGTCTGAGCGGTGGATATTTCCAGACCACGGGATCGACCGACGCCGTGCTGTATGCCCCGGGAGCAGTATCCGGCAGCGCCAACGGCGATCCGCGGACCTCTGGAGTCATCGGTGAGCTGGACGTCAACCCCTGGGAGAACACCCGGATCGGGCTCCAGTATACGGGGTACAGCAAGTTCAACGGCCTGAGCACCAACTACGACGGGTCGGGCCGGAACGCGTCCGACAATAATGCCCTCGTTCTGTTCGTGTGGCTGCCCTTCTAGGCTTACCCTGAGTGCCGGGAGCCGCGGCGGATGCCGGTGATCCGCCGCGGCTACGTTTTGGAGTTGTGGGGCCCGCAGGAGTTCGGAACGCTCGTGGCTTTGGTTGCCCGGGCCTGCCTTTCCTGAGTACCTTTGCGAGCGCACAGCCGTCACGGGGGGCGATAGGTTCCCCGGCGCAGCGACGTGGCTCCAATCGGCTCAGGGGATCGGCGAGCCGCTCGACGAGGACCCTCTGATGACGCAACTCCATGCCCCGCGTTAGCCCCCCAAGTGTCCTTTCCTCCCATACTCGGATGATGCCTCCCTGCGTTTTCTTGGGTTGTTTGCTGACCCTGAGCGCGAGCGCCGCTCGAGCCCAACGCCCCGCGGCGGCAGAGGATTTCCTAGGCCTGACCAAATGCGACAACGGGGTCGCGGTGAGCCTCATCCGGAAGGACGTTGATGACTCCATTCTGCTCGCCGAGGTTGAGGCGCACGAGGCGGTCCATCGTCTTCAGGCCACCAGGTTTCCGAGCTGTGAGGCCTTCGTCGCCAGCCTCTCGACCGCTCGGAGTGTTATCGATGCCGAGATCCCGGCCTACTGCGCCCAATGGCGCATCGCGGTGGGGCACGGGGCGCTGGCCGACACGACTCGTCGCGAATACGCCTGGCGGATCGCGGCTCAATCCGGCGCCATGGAGAATCGCCTGCAGATAGCGCAGCGACTGGCGGAGGAGTGTCCACTCGATACCGTGCAGGCTGCGCCATCCCGGTAGCGAGCTTCCGATCACCAAGGGCAAATCCATGAAACCGCCCCCACCCGGCTGGTCCCGCATTTCGTCGGCGCTCTATTGCGACGACCCCATCAAGGCGATCGACTGGCTCTGCCACGCGTTCGGGTTTGAGGTCCAGATCAAAGTCGTGAATGACGCGCCAATACTCAGAACATGATGGTGTACGTGGAGGACGGGGAGGCGCGCTGCCAGCGGGCCCGGAAAGCCGGAGCCAAGATCGTCTCCGAGCCGGCAACTACCGACTACGGGGAGGAATACTGGACCGATCGCGGCTACGAGGCTGAGGACCCCGAGGGCCATCATTGGTGGTTCATCCAGCGCCTCCAGAACCCGGTATCGAAGCGAGAACATCAGTAGAACATCCCAACCCAAGCAGTGCAGCCGCAGATGCACGCAGCAAGAGAATGAAAGGACGGCCATGGACCTCGACCCGATGGAAAGTGTCGACCAGCCCGACGACGCCCACCGCGCAGCCGACTCGAAGGCCGCCGCCACTCTCAATGCCTGGGTAGCCATCACGGTCGCGCTGGTCGCCACGTTCACCGGCATCTGCCAGATCAAGGACAACAACATCGGCCAGGCCATGCAACAGGCCCAGGCCGACAAGCTCGATCACTGGGCGTTTTACCAGGCCCGCAACATTCGGGAGGAAATCGCCAAGGCCACCCTGACCCAACTCCGGCTGACCCTGCCCCAGGCCACCTCGACCCGGCGCGCTGCGATGGATAGCGCCACCCAGCGCTATGCGGCACTGGTGACCGACCAGGCGACCAAGAAGGACAGCATCAAGGCGCAGGCCGAGCAGGACCAGGTGACCTACGATTCCTTGAATTACCGGGATGACCAGTTCGATCTGTCGGACGCCCTGATCGCGCTGGCAATCTCCCTGCTGGCCCTGACCGCCCTCACCCACAAGCGGTGGCTGCTCTGGGTGGCGCTGGTTCCCACGGTGCTGGGGGTACTCATGGGTCTGGCGGGGCTCTTCGGCTGGCGGCTCCATCCCGACATGATCACCCGGATGCTGTCCTGATGCCCGGCGCGAGCTAGGCCCGGGCCAGCACCTGTCCTGAACCCGGATGCCGAATTCATGCCCGATCTGGCCGATGCCTTCATCTATTACGTCGTCTTCCTCTTCTCGACGACCCTGCACGAGGCCGCTCATGCCTGGGCCGCCGCTCGAGGCGGTGACCTGACGGCGTATCATGGTGGCCAGGTGTCGCTCAGCCCGCTGCCCCACATCAAGCGGGAACCGATCGGGATGGTGCTGCTGCCCTTGCTGTCCCTCGTCCTGGCCGGGTGGCCGTTCGGCTACGCCAGTGCACCCTACGATCGTCGCTGGGCCCAGCGCTACCCCAAGCGGGCCGCCTGGATGGCGCTGGCCGGTCCGGCGGCCAA
>JBGPJS010000293.1:0-5463 GCA_041485505.1 Gemmatimonadota bacterium
GGATGCGTTGATGCTCTGGAGCAGGCCGGCGACCTGCCGGGCGATCGCGATCGCCGAATCCGATCCCGTCAGGTGAAACCCCATCGGCGTGAAGACGCCGTTGTCCGACTCCATGCCGAGGACATGGCGGTCCAGCTCGCCCCGATGGGCGTCCCGATAGCCGCGCGAACCTCGGCCGCCGTTTTCCTCATTGGTCCAGAGCACCACCCGCACCGAGCGCCGGGGACGAAGTCCCAACTCCTTCATCAACCGCACTGCTTCCCACGCCGCGACCGCGCCACCGCCATCGTCCATCGCCCCCTGCCCCACGTCCCAGGAGTCGAGGTGCCCGCCCAGCACCACCACCTCATCCGGCTTCTCGCGCCCCACGATTTCAGCCACCACATTGCGTGACGGGGCATCGGGAAGTGTGCGAGCGTCCATCTTCAGGGTGAGCTCGACCGGCTCGCCCCGACCCTGCATCCGGTGCAGCATCATCGCATCTTCCACCGTGAGCGCCGCCGCGGGGATGCGGGTCACCGTCGAGTCGTAGATCATGACACCGGTGTGCGGACTCCGGATCGAGTTGGGTGTCACCGACCGGATCAGGCACGCCACCGCTCCTGCCTTGGCCGCCGCGACGGCACCGAAGACCCGATACTGGACCGTCTCGCCGTAATTCTCGAAGGGCCAGGAAGAGCGCGCGGAAAACGGCTCATCAAAAAGCACGATCTTCCCCTTGGCCTCCCCGGCTCGCTGGGTGAGCTCATCGAAGCTGCTCACGACCAGCACCGGGGCTGTGATACCCTTCTTCGGGGTTCCGATGCTCCCGCCCAGACCGAGGACCGGAAGCGCCGCCCGCCTTGGCCTCACCAGTTCCGCCGACTCCGCGCCGCGGACCCAGTGGGGCACCATGACCGGCTCGCCGCGGACGTTCTCCAGACCATCCGACTTCATTTGACCCAGGATCCAGTCGATGGCCGCCTCGAGATTGGCCGAACCGCTCAGTCGGTTGCCGAAGGTGTCGACCAGCAGGCCCAGCCTGGCGTAGGCCGCGCTGTCCTGGAGCGCCCGCTCGATGAGCCGATCGGCATCGCCGCGATAGGATTCGGCAAGAGGTGAGGGAGTCTGGGCGGCGGCTGAAGCCGCAAAGGCGGACAGAAGCAGGGTCTTCCGAAGGAGGGATGACGGGGACAAAGCGAGCTCCGGGAAAGGGGGTTGGCGGAAGGTCCGTAGCCAGGGCTTGACGGCCCCAGATCACCAATAGTACAGTTGTGATAATGAATGCTTCAACTGTGATATCTACGCAAGCCCCCGGCGAGGACCCCCACCGCTGGCTGCTGCTCATTCACCAGATCCCCCCCAAGCCGGATTACTTCCGGGTCAAGGTCCGACGTCGGCTCCAGCGAATGGGTGCTATTCCCCTCAAGAACTCGGTGTATGTGCTGCCAAAAAGCGAAGACGCCCTCGAGGACTTCCAGTGGCTCCTCCGTGAGGTGGTCGGCGATGGGGGTGAGGCCACGCTCTGCGAGGCGTCCCTGGTGGAAGGTCTCACTAGCGGTGAGCTGGAGCAAATGTTTCAGGCCGAACGGGACGGGGAATACGCGGAGATGGCTCGGGCCGCGCGCGAGCTTGGGGGAAATACCCCGATGCCACTTGAGGCGGAGATCGCGCGACTGAAGCAGCGCCTCGCCGAGGCGGGCGCGGTGGACTTCTTCCATGCCTCGGGGCGCCGGGAGGCGGAGGACGCCATCACCCAACTCGAGGCCCGACTTCACGGTTCCTCGGGACGGGCAGCCGCCATGAAAGGCAGGGCAGGTACCATGGACGGGGGAAATACCTGGGTCACCCGGGAAGGAGTGAAGGTCGATCGTATCGGGAGCGCCTGGCTCATCCGACGATTCATTGATCCGAATGCCCGGTTCAAGTTCGTGACGCCGAAAGGATACCGGGCCACGCCCGGGGAGCGGCGGTTCGACATGTTCGAGGCGGAATTCACCCATGAGGGAGAAAACTGCACCTTCGAGACGCTTCTTGCTCGGTTTGAGATCCGGGACCGGGCACTCCGGTGCATCGCCGACATCGTACACGACATCGACTGCAAGGAAGACCGCTACGGGCGGGAGGAGACCGCCGGCATCGCCAGCCTCATCCGGGGCATCACCCATTCGATCGAGGCCGACGCCGCGCGCCTGGAGCGCGGAGCGGCCATCTTCGATGACCTGTACGCCTCCTTCAGCCGGAGGAAGCACGCGTGACCGCGATGGGAGGATCGGTCGCAACCCGGCTCGTCGCCTACGCCGCGTTAGGTCGGATTGCCCCCATCGAGTCATGCCTGGAGTCCGGTCTGGTGGGTGCCGTCTCCCTCCTGGCCGCGGAGCTGAGCGGATGCGGCTGGTGCCTAGGCCGAGCCCAGCACGCCTGGCTCAAGGCGGGCCGGCCGGCGGAGGCAATGATGGGCATCAAGGACTACAACACCGATCTCTTCTTCACAGAGAGAGAACGCGCTGCGCTCGCCTTCACGGAGGCCGTGGCGAAGTGTCGGGGAGGCGAGCCGGACCTCGACAAGGCGTCCGCCGGGGTGCGCCGGAGTTTCACTGAAAGGGAGGTCGCCGAATTGACGGCGGTGGTGACCGCGGAGCACTGGTACGATCCCGCCACGGGCCAACTGGGGCCAAACCCCATGCCGGCACCTCATGCCTGACGGACAGAGCCTCCTCTGGTTCCTCGGCGCCACGCTCGCGCTCAATCTCACGCCGGGTCCCGATATGCTGTACGTCATTGCCCGCAGTGCCGCCGAGGGGCGGAGCGCCGGCATCGTGTCGGCGCTGGGGATTGCGGCGGGGTGCCTGGTACACATGAGTGCCGTGGCGTTCGGGCTCTCCGGTCTCCTCCTGGCGGTCCCCATCGGGTACGACGCGGTCCGCTATGCCGGGGCCGCCTATCTCATCTATCTGGGCGCCGTCCGCCTTCTGGGGGAAACGCCGCCAGTGACCGAGGGAACCCTTCCTCCCGCGGATCTGTGAGCCGTTTTTCGCCAAGGCGTGATCACCAACGTCCTCAATCCCAAAGTCGCGCTGTTCTTCCTCGCGTTTCTCCCTCAGTTCGTCTCTCCGGCCCGCGGAAGTGTCGCGGTCCAATTGCTGGCTCTCGGCATTCTCTTCAACCTCTCGGGGACGACGGTCAATCTGCTGGTGGCCCTCGGCGCCAGTCAGGCCAGCCGGTGCCTGGGCGGTGCCGGAACCGCGACGACCCTCCGGCGCGTTACTGGCGCGATCTTCGTGGGACTGGGGATCCGGCTGGCGCTGTTGAGGGGGCGTTGAGCGTGGCGCTGACTGGGAGAGTGGCCCTGGTCACCCACGCCGGGCTGCCCCAGTTGTCCGACGACGATCGACTGTTGCTCCCGGAGCTGACCCGCCTTGGTATCGAGGGGGTGCCAGTCGACTGGAGCAATGGGGAAGCGGACTGGAAGGCGTTCGATGCGGTGGTGCTGCGCTCGTGCTGGGACTATCACCTCCGGGCCGAGGAGTTTCTGGTCTGGGTCAATCGCCTCGAAGGCGCCTCAGTGAGACTCTGGAATTCGCCCCGAGTGATTCGCTGGAACGTGGAGAAAGGCTATCTCCTGGCGCTGGAGCAAAGCGGCATTCCGGTGGTGCCGACTCGCTGGGTGGGCCCGGGCTCGGCGCCCCCGCTCCCCGCGCTGCTCGGTGAAACCGGATGGGATCGGGTTGTCATCAAACCCAGTATCTCGGCCTCGGCCCACAACACCTGGCGCTCCTCCCATCGGGAAGCGGTGGCGGACGATACTCGCTTTCAGGAGATGGTCCGTCGGCAGCGGACCATGGTGCAGCCGTACATTCAGGAGGTCGAGAGTCGGGGCGAGTGGTCTCTCTTCTACTTCGGTGGGAATTACAGCCACGCCGTGGTGAAACGACCCAAGCCGGGAGATTTTCGAGTGCAGCACGAATTGGGCGGAGTCTACGAGCGAAGGGAGCCCGACGCTCTGCTGATCGACCAAGGCCGGCGGGCGTTGCAGGCGGCGCCGGACCAATGCCTCTATGGCCGGGTGGATGGCTTCGAGATTGAGGATCGGTTTGTGCTACTGGAGTTGGAACTGCTGGAGCCGTCGATGGCGCTGGCGTATGATCCCGGTGCCCCCGGGCGGTTCGCGCGAGCCATCAGGGCCGTGATTGGCTAGGAGGGTAGTCGCCCGCACCCCTCAGCACTCAGTCCTGAGTCCTGAGTCCTGAGTTGATGGCTAGGGAGGGAATCGAACACCCGACACGCGGATTTTCAGTCCGCTGCTCTACCAACTGAGCTACCTAGCCGATACCGGTGAAGGGGCGGGAATATAAGGAGAGGGGCGGGAGAGGCGGTAGAGGTCCGGGGAACAGGGAACAGGGAACAGGGAACAGGGAACCGAAGTTGCGCCGGGCTCGTTTGTCCGGCAACACCTTCCCGAGCACCCGATGACTCGTCCGTCCATCGCCCTGGCCCTGTCGCTGACGCTGGCGTCCGCCGGCCTCTACGTCCTCCGGGCTCAAGGAGACGGTGCCTTGATCAACCAGCGTCCCCGCCTTGGTGCCGGACGCGCCGCCCCGGCCTGGAGGAACCAGAGCTGGCTCAACGCGGATCACCCGTTGACCTTGAACGAACTTCGGGGCCGAGTGGTGCTGCTCAACTTCTGGGTCTTTACCTGCTACAACTGCACCAATACCGTCCCCTCACTGGTGGATTTCGACCGCGAGTACCGGGACCAGGGGCTCACCATCATCGGCATGCACACTCCCGAGTTCCCACCCTACGCCGGCGAGCATGACAAGGGCAACCTGGAGCGGGCCTTGAAGAAGCATGGCATCCAGTACCCCAACGCCCAGGACAACGACGACGCCACCTGGAACCTCTACGGGATCCGCTACTGGCCCAGCTTTGTGCTGATCGACAAGAAGGGAGAGATCCGCTACGAAGGCTACGGCGAGTTTCATCTCAATGGCAGCGAGTACGCCCAGTGGGAGGAGCGGATCAGAAAGCTGTTGGCGGAGTGATAATGTCGGGGAACCGGGAACGGGGAACGGGAAACGTGGTAGCCGGTGCTCCCCATCCGGTCTGATATGGGCGAACCTTCGGTTGGTCCACCTACTGCTTATCCCACTCCTCGCCTGCCACTCGGAACCTGCTCTCCTTACGGTCAGCACCGACCACACCGACAGTGGCACCCGACTGAGACTCATCGGCGCCCCGGGCGTCCAGATCAACGCCCGACTCAAGCCAGCCCTGGAACTGCCCGATGGCCAGGTGATCCGCTTCGACTCGCCGGCCCTCACGCCGGACTCGAGCTACTTCACGGCAGCGCCCGAGGCCCTCGCCCCCGGCATCACGGAGTCGATTCACGGTCATCTGAGAGCCAGCATCTGCCCCAAAGGCGAGAGGATCTGTCGGGCGTTTGAGCTGGATCTTTGAGAAACGTGAACGGTGAACAGTGAA
>JBGPJS010000294.1:0-5457 GCA_041485505.1 Gemmatimonadota bacterium
CTCGGAACTCGGAACTCGGAACTCGGAACTGACTAGAGCGGCACTGTCATCACCGCGCAACGGGCGTGGTGGGCCAGTCGGCGGCCGACGCTGCCGGCCTCCAGCACTCCGGGCGGGCCGCCCCGATGGTAGCCGATGACCAGAACATCGGCCCCGCTGGCGCCGACCTCGGCCAGGACCTGGGACACCGGATCGCCGTGGCGGATCCGGAGCAATCCGCCGGCGGCGGTTTCGCCCTGTGCCTCCCAACCCGCCCAGACTGCCGGGTCATCGATGCGAAGCCGGTCGATGGCCTGGGCCAGCTTGGCGCTGCGGCCATCCATCAGATAGCCCGGCGGAAACTCCGCTTCGTTGTCTCGACGGGGTTCCACCGTTACTACCCGAAGCCGCGCGCCCGCGGCGCGGGCAAAGTCGCAGGCGGCCGTCAGCACCGAGAGCCCGCGCTCGGTTCCATCCAGTGCGACCAGCACCCGGGTCACGCTCTCCAGCGGGCGGGGCACGAAGAGGCAGGGGATCGGGCTCCGCCGGGCCACCGCATCGGCGGTATCCCCCAGCAGCAGCCGCCGCGCCTGAGACCGCGAGGTCCGTCCTATCGCCAGGAGATCGGCCCGCAACGACTCGGCAAACCGGGGGATCTCGATTCCCGGGATCCCGCAGGTGACCGCCAGCTGCAGCCGCTTGGTGCCTCTCGAAGCTGGAAGATCCGGCTGGAGCCATCGGGCCAGGCGCTCCAGCTCGGCAGTCTGCGCCGCGCCCTCTTCGGCGAAGACCGGCGCCATTGCCACCTTCCCCGGCACGGGGGCGATGACGGTCATGACCACCACCCGGGCCGCGGCTTTCTCGCCGAGTCGCACTGCCGCCAATGCGGCCTGGCGGCCAGGCTCGGACTCATCGGTAGCGGCGACGATTGTGCGCAAGTCCACGAAACCCCCGGACGAATACGCATGATACGCTAGGCGGAGGAGTGTGAAATCGGGATGAATGCAGATCGAAGAGGCCACCGCGCCCTCGCGCCACGACCCGGTCGCACGTACTATGGGAGCATGACTCTTCCGTCGACGATCCCCCTTCACGACCGCCTTGAGGGTCTCGTCAGGGCCGGACCGGAGTTGACCGGATCCCTCTCGCTGGCCGGGGTTCTCCAGCGGGTGGCCGACGTGGCCAGGGAGGTGATCGGGGCCCGCTATGGGGCCGTGGGCTTGCTCAATCCGGACGGACGAACCCTGGAAAGCCTCATCACGTCGGGGCTGTCGGTGGAGGAGCGGGAGCCGATCGGCGCGGCACCCAAGGGACATGGAATCCTCGGCCTGGTCATTCATCAGGGGCGCAGTATCCGACTGGCCGACCTGGGCCAGCACCCGGCCTCGCACGGGTTCCCCTCCAATCACCCCCCCATGAAATCCTTCCTCGGGGTGCCGATCGTGGGGAAGCGAGGGGTGCTCGGAGATCTGTATCTTACCGAGAAGATCGGAGCGGAAGAGTTCTCCGAGGAGGACGAGCACCTGGCGCTCCTGCTGGCGACGACTGCCGCCGCGGCGATCGAGAACGCCAAGCTGCACGAGGAGAGCGCCCGCCTGCTGGAGGAGGTTCAGCAGCTGCACCGTTCCCGGGAGCGTTTTTTCGCCATGGTGAACCATGAGCTCCGCAACGCGCTCGCCGCCACCTTCGGTTGGGCCGAGATGCTGGTGCGAAAGAAGGACCCGAAGACGATACCGAAGGCGGCCTTCGAAGTATTGGAGTCCGCCGAACAGGCCATGGCGCTGATCAGCGACCTGCTCGATCTGAGCCGGCTGGATGAGGATCGACTCAAACCGAAATTCGAGGATGTGGACTGCAGCCGGGTGGTGCGCCACACCATCACGCGGGCCACCCCGGCGGCTCAGAGCAAACGGGTCACTCTGGAATACAACCTCCAGCCGGACCTCGATACTTGTCATACCGACGCCAACCGGGTGGAGCAGATCCTCCTCAACCTGCTGGGCAACGCGATCCGGCATACGCCGGCGGGAAGCACGGTCAGGGTCTCCGTGAGCCACGAGGGTTCCCGCGGGGTCTTCCGGGTCGAAGATCAGGGCACCGGCATCGCGGAGGATGAGGTGGAGCGGATCTTCGATATTTACGAGACCAAGGCAGGGGACGAGCGGATGGGAACGGGGTTAGGGCTACCCCTGTCCCGCCGACTGGCGCGGCTGCTCGGCGGCGAGCTGTACGCGGTGGCCCGCCCTGGCCAGGGGGGCTGCTTCGTCTTGCAGCTCCCCCAAGCCAGTCGATCATAAAGCTTTCTTCAGGAACGCTTCCTTCGGGATTCACCAGCTGCGGGTAGGTTCGGGCTCATGAAAATTCTCGTCGTGGAGGACGACCGGAAGGTCGCGGGCTTCATCGAGCAGGGGCTCAAGGAGGAGGGCTACGTCGTGGACATCGCCCCCGACGGGGACGAGGCGACGATGCTGGCCCATGTCTACGACTACGACATCATCCTGCTCGACGTAGTGCTTCCGAAGAAGAACGGATTCCAGATCGCGGCGGAGTTGCGGCGGGAAGGAAGGCACACCCCGATCCTCATGTTGACGTCCCGGGACGCGGTGGAGGATGTGGTGCGGGGCCTCGATGCCGGCGCCGACGATTACCTGGCCAAGCCGTTTCGGTTCGACGAGCTCCTGGCCCGGATCCGGGCGCTGAGCCGCCGGGGCGGGGCCGAACGACTGGAGGTGTTGCGGTACGGGCCGATCATGCTGGACCGGCTCCGGCATGTGTCCGCGGTCGGCGACAAACCGCTGGACCTCACCCCCAAGGAGTTCCAGCTCCTGGAATTCTTCCTCCTCCACAGCGAGGAAGTGGTCCGCCGGACCACCTTGCTGGAGAAGGTGTGGGACATGCATTTCGATCCCGAGAGCAACGTGGTGGATGTTCACGTCGGCAACCTCCGTCGCAAACTGACCAAGGCGGCCAGCGAGAACCTGATCGCGACGATCCGCGGGGTGGGCTTCTCGCTCCGGCGCGTCGGCGCCGCGAACTCGACCCAACCCCTGGGTAGAGAACTGCCCACCCCGTGACCCGCCGAAGGGCACTGGCGTACCTCCTACCAGTCGCCGCCCTTCTCTCCATTCTCCTCGGGCTTGGACTCCTGGCCCACCCCGCGGTGGGGTGGAGCGCCAGGGTCTGGCGCGTCGGCCTGATCCTCACCGGTCTGCCGGTGGTCTGGCGCACCCTCCGGGGCCTGGCCCGGGGCCGTTTTGCCGCCGATCTCGTCGCCATGCTGGCGATCATCGCCGCCGTCTTCCTCAATCAACCGCTGGCCGGGCTCATCGTCGTCCTCATGCAAACCGGGGGCGAGGCGCTGGAGCGCTACGCCGAGGGGAGGGCCTCGGATGCGGTGCGCGAGCTCGAGGCGGCGGCCCCCCGGCTGGCGCACCGGCTGCGAGACGAGACCATCGAAGACGTGCCGGCAGATGGGGTCGCCGTTGGTGATACCCTGCTGGTGCGTCCGGGCGAAATGGTGCCCTGCGACAGCGTGGTCGTGGCGGGCCGGTCTCACGTGGATACCTCCCGGCTCACCGGCGAGCCGATCCCGGTCCATGCCAGGCCGGAGACTCGACTCCTGAGCGGCAGCCTCAACGGAGAGAGTCCTCTGACCGTCCGCGCGCTGGCCATCGCGGGCGAAAGCCAGTACGCCCGAATCGTGGCGCTGGTCCGGACCGCACAGGCCAGCAAGTCTCCCCTGCAGCGGCTGGCGGACCGCTACGCGATCTGGTTCACTCCCTTGACCCTGGCCGTGTGCCTCGCGACCTGGTGGTTGACCCGCGATCCGATCCGGGTGCTGGCCGTGTTGGTGGTCGCGACCCCCTGCCCGCTGATCCTCGCGACGCCGGTCGCCGTGATCGGCGGCATCAGCCTGGCGGCCCGGCGGAGCATCATTTTCCGCCACGGCGAGGCGCTGGAGCAGCTGGGCGGGACCACAGTCGCCGTCTTCGATAAGACCGGCACCCTGACGATCGGCAAGCCGGCGGTGGAGCGGGTGGTGGCCGTGGCACCATTGACCGAGCGGGAGGTCCTCCGGTTGGCGGGAGCCGTGGAGCAGGGGTCGGGCCATCTCCTGGCCCGGACCGTCGTGGAAGCGGCGCTGGCGGCGGGGGCGCCGCTTCCCGAGGCCCATGACGTGGTGGAGGCCCCGGGCCAGGGGGTGAGCGGGAAAGCTGACGGCCGGCGGGTCACAGTGGGTGCGCTCGGGTTCGTCCTGGCGCGGCACCCGGAGGCGGACCGCGAGCTGCGCGGCATCCGCGATGACAGTGGGGGCCTACGGGCCTACGTCGCGGTGAATGGCCGGGGCGCGGGAATGATCGAATTCGCGGACCGCTTCCGCCCCGATCTGGCCGGATTCTTCGAGCGTCTCAGGGCGATGGGAATCCGCCACACGGTCTTGCTGACGGGGGACCATGCCATCAATGCGGCGAGGGTCGCCCGGGCGGCCGGGATCAGCGAGGTGCGGGCCGATCTCCTGCCCGGCGACAAGGTCGACGTCGTCAATCGGCTGCGAGCCAGTGGCGCCCGCGTCCTGATGGTCGGCGACGGCACCAACGATGCACCCGCGCTCAGCAGCGCCACGGTCGGCATCGCACTTGCCGCCCATGGCGGGGGCATCACTGCGGAGGCGGCGGACGTCGTAATCCTGGCCGACGATCTCTTTCGGGTCACCGAGGCAATCGCGATCAGCCGGCGGTCGCTCCGGGTGGCGCGCCAGAGTATCTGGGTAGGGCTGGCGCTCAGCAGCCTGGCCATGGGAATCGCCAGTTTCGGGTATATTCCCCCCACCGTGGGCGCGCTGCTGCAAGAGGTCATCGATGTGGCGGTGATCCTGAATGCACTGCGGACCAGTCGGGAGCCGGCGTAGGGTGTGGGGTGTGGGGTGTAGGGCGTAGTAGATTCAAGTTCCATGCTGCGGCCAGCTTCATCGCGACGTAAACCCTACACCCTACACCCTACACCCTACACCCGAACCCACACCCAAACCCAATGACCCACTCCACCATGCCCAGGAAGCGCACCATGCTCGCCCGCGCGCTACGGCGCCGATGTCCGCTCTGCGGTGGCGGGCCGATGTTTTCCAGCTGGCTGCACATGGTGGATCGCTGTCCCGACTGCCGGCTCGCCACCGCTCGTGGCGAGGATGGCTATATGCTGGGCGCGCTCTGGTTCAATCTCCTGATGGCCGAGGGATTCTCGATGACGGTGTTCATCGCGACGGTGGTCTACACCTGGCCGGATCCGCCCTGGAACCAGTTGCAGTACGCTGGCCCGGCCGAGGCGCTGATCATGCCCTTCCTCTTCTATCCGTTCTCGAAGACACTTTTTCTGGCGTTCGATCTGTGTATCCGGCCGGTGGAGCTGGGGGAAAGGCCCCACTGAACCGGCTCCCCCGCTTCGACCGATGCGTTCCAGCGCTTCCGGGAACGCTCTGTC
>JBGPJS010000295.1:0-5455 GCA_041485505.1 Gemmatimonadota bacterium
CCCCCACCCTCTCGCTCACCGCTCAAAGTTAGACCAGTTCCACTGCTTCGATGGCCCCCAACGACAGCGCGATCTCGGTTTCATCCTTCCCATTGGGCCGGAGGTAGACCTCGTGGGCCGTCACATGGGTGTCCAGGCTGGTCGGAATGCCGATGACTTCCATCTTGTTGGTGGTAAGGATCCGGACCGAGCGTTCGTGGTCCCCGGCGTACCCAAGGAGGGAGATGATCTGGTCATAGGTCATGATTCGCCTGCCCGCTGGGTGGGATGGGGCGAATGTATGATAGGCACACGGGGGGGACAAGGCCGTCTTCCCCGTCCTAGTTCGCCGCCGCCTGGGTCGGCATCATTCGGCCCTCTCCCAGGTTTTCCTGCACGAACCGGGTGAGCAGTTCGAACAGATGCACCCGGGTGTTCCCGCCGCGGATGCCGTGGTTCCGGTTGGGGTACTCCATCATACTGAACGGCTTGTTGGCCGCGACCAGCGCGTTGACCAGCGACTCGGTGTTTTGAAAGTGCACGTTGTCGTCGCCGGAGCCGTGGACCACCAGCAGCTTGCCCTGCAGCTGGCTGACGTAGCTGAGCGGCGAGCCCCGGTCGTACCCGTCCTGGTTCTGCTGGGGCAGACCGTTGTAGCGCTCGGTGTAGATGTTGTCGTAGAACTTCCAGTGGGTCACCGGTGCCACCGCGATGGCCATGTGATAGACCTCCGGGGCCTGGAAGAGGGTGTTGAGACTCATGAAGCCGCCGTAGCTCCAGCCCCAGATGCCGATGCGGGCCGGGTCCACATAGGGCCAGGTCCCGATCACCCTGGCCGCCGCGGCCTGATCGTTCGTTTCCACGACGCCGAGCCGGCCATAGATGATCTTCCGCCAATCGTGCCCCCGGCCTCCGGTGCCGCGGTTGTCTACGCTCGCGACGAGATAGCCCTGCTGCGTGAGCATCAGGTGCCACAGGTAGTCTGACCCGCCCCAGCCGTCGAGTACCGTCTGGGATCCGGGACCGCCATAGACGGTGAAGAGAATCGGATACTTCCGTGCCGGATTGAAATCAGGCGGTTTCAGCATCCACCCGTTGAGCTTGATGCCGTCGCCGATATCCACTTGGAAAAATTCCGCCCGGCCCTGTTGGAGCGCCGCGACCCGGGCCCGGAGCTGCCCGTTCGGCATCACAGTGCGGGCCACCTCGTGTCCGGGAATCCGCACCAGCTCCGTCACCGGGGGCACCCCGAAGCGGGAGTAGCTATGGAAGGCCCACTGCCAGGTCGGTGAGAAGTCGTAGCTGTGGCTCCCTGGCTGATCGGCGGGAGTCAGCCGCTCCTCTTGGCGAGAGCCATCCAGCCGAGCCCGATAGAGATAGCGCTGGGTGACGTTCTCGGGAGCCGCGATGTAGTAGAGCCAGCCACCCTTCTCATCCACCCCCATGACATCGCGAACGTCGAAAGCGCCCGGAGTAATCAGCCGGGGCGCGCCACCCGAGCGCGAGGCCAGGTACACATGCCTCCAGCCATCCCGCTCGCTGAGCCAGGTGAATCGACTGCCACCCTCCAACCATTTCAATTCGTTCACGACTTCTACCCAGGTGCTGTCATGTTCGGTCAAGATAGTGCGCACTCGCCCGGTGCGGCGGTCTCCGATCAGCACGTCGAGGGTGTTCTGGAGCCGGTTCAGGTGCTGAATGACCACTTCGTTCGAGCTGCTTGCCCACTCCATGCGGGCGATATAGTTGTTGCGGCGGTCGCCCGGAATGGCGAACCACCGGATGAGACCCCCCTCGGCGGGAACCACGCCGACCCGAGCGGCCGAATTGGATTCCCCGGCCTTGGGGTATTGCACCGGGGTCACCGTGGAATAGAGCGAATCGGTATTGTCGATCAGATTGAAGTCCCGCACGCTATCCGCCACCAGCTGCCAGAAGGCGATCGTCTTCCCATCCGGGCTCCAGCGCCAGCCATCTCGAAGACCCAGCTCTTCCTCATAGACCCAGTCGAACGTGCCGTTGATGATGGTGCGGGATCCGTCCCGGGTGAGTGGAATAGTCTGGCCGGTGGCCAGGGTCTCGAGGTAGAGATTCCGCTCCCGCACATATCCCACCCGTTCCCCGTCGGGCGAGAACTTGGCGAAGAGGAGGCTGGACGGTCCCGCCTTGGGGCCACCCAGCTTCTTGAGCCGCCCGGTGACCCGGTCGAGCACCCAGTAGTCGCCCCGATTGTTCTGGCGCCAGACCGGCTTCGAGTTGGTGAAGATCAGCAGCTTGCTTCCGTCGGGTGACCAGCTGTAGTCCTCGATAGCAAGCGGGGTCGAATCGCCGGCCGGAATGAGCTTCGCTGCCGGGATTATCACTTCGCGGGCGCCGCTCGCCGCGTCGTAGCGGATGATGTCCTGGCCGCCCTGGGTTTCTTTGGAGTCCTCCAGCACGCTGTACGAGGCGCCGTCCGCCAGCCAGCGCGCCGGCCCGAAGGATTCGGGGCGGAAGTCGGCCGAGCCGTAGATGCGAGCGACAGTCAGCAGGGTGGAGTCGGCTGTCTGGGCGGAGAGGGCGGAGAACGCGGAGAGGGCGGAGAAGACGGAAAGGGTGCTGGAGATCGGGCGGCGGAGAGGGGTGCTCAAGGGGAAATCCCCCGGGGTTGGGATGGCCGAAAACGAAATCGTTCGAGGTGAGTTCTAAGGATAAGGATAACCGAAACTCAGCCTAACGCGACACCGTATGCTCTCAAGTCACACCAACCCCACTCGACAATTCTGGAGTTCGCCATATTGGAACCTGGCGAGGGGGGCACCGTAGGGGCGACCCTCCGGGTCGCCCTGAGACATGCGGTGGCGGGTTCGATACCGCAAAGGGCGACCCTGAGGGTCGCCCCTACAGGACCTTCCGCAAAAACTCTCCGGTGAAACTGCCCTCCATTTGCGCCACGTTCTCCGGGGTTCCCTCCGCCACGACCCGCCCGCCCGCTTCCCCGCCCTCCGGCCCCAGATCGATGATCCAGTCCGCGGTCTTGATGACGTCCAGGTTGTGCTCGATGACGATGACGCTGTTGCCCTTGTCGACCAAGCGGTGCAGCACCTCGAGCAGCAGGCGGACGTCTTCGAAATGAAGCCCGGTGGTGGGCTCATCGAGAATGTAGAGCGTGCGACCGGTGTCCCGTTTGGCCAGCTCGGTCGCCAGCTTGACCCGCTGAGCCTCGCCGCCAGAGAGAGTCGTTGCCGCCTGACCCAGGTGGATGTACCCCAGCCCCACATCGTTCAGCAGCTCGAGCTTTTCGGCGATCCGCCGCTGATTCCCAAAGAACTCCAGCCCGTCCGCCACCGTCAGGTCGAGTACGTCGGCAATGCTGCGGCCCTTGTACCGCACTTCCAGCGTCTCCCGGTTGTAGCGCCGGCCTTTGCACACCTCGCAGGGCACGTAGACGTCCGGCAGGAAGTGCATTTCGATTTTCACCAGGCCATCACCCTGGCAGGATTCGCAGCGACCGCCTTTCACGTTGAACGAAAAGCGGCCGGGGCCATAGCCTCGCATCTTCGATTCGGGGAGCTGAGTGAAGACCTCACGGATCGGGGTGAAGAGTCCGGTATAGGTGGCGGGATTGGACCTCGGCGTCCGGCCGATGGGACTCTGATCGATGTCGATGACCTTATCGATGTACTCCAATCCCTCGATGCGCTTGTGTTCGCCCGGGATCAGCTTGGCCCGGTAGAAATGACGGGCCAGCGCCTGGTAAAGGATATCGGTCACCAGGCTCGACTTACCCGAGCCCGACACCCCGGTCACCGCGGTGAAGACGCCGAGCGGGAATTCGACGGTCAGGTTCTTCAGATTGTTGGCCCTGGCACCGGTCACCCGGATGGATCGACCGGGCGCGTTGACTCGACGCCCTCCGGGTACCGGGATCCGCAATTCGTGCCGGAGGTACCGGGCGGTCAGCGAGGTCTCATGCCGCAGGATCTGCTCGACCGTCCCCTCCGCCACCACCTCACCACCGAATCGGCCGGCGCGGGGTCCGAGATCGATGACATGATCGGCGGCGCGGATGGTGTCCTCGTCATGCTCGACGACGATGACGGTATTGCCGAGGTCGCGCAAACCTCTCAAGGTCGTCAGTAAGCGCTCGTTGTCCCGCTGATGCAAACCGATGCTGGGCTCGTCGAGGATGTAGAGCACCCCCACCAGCCGGGAGCCGATCTGGGTCGCCAGCCGGATGCGCTGCGCCTCACCGCCGGAGAGTGAACCCGCCGAGCGGCCCAGGGTGAGGTACTCCAAGCCGACATCGCTCAGAAAACGGAGCCGGTCGCGCACTTCCTTGAGGATGGGGCCGGCGACATCGGGATCCAGGCCCTTGGACCGGCCGCTCCGGATGGGAATGCGCTCGAAGAATTCGAGGGCCCGCCCCACCGGCAGTTCCACCACATCGCCGATGCTCTTCCCGTGCACCAGCACGGCGAGGCTCTCCGGCTTGAGCCGCTTGCCGCCGCAAGTGGCGCAGGGCTGTTCGATCATGTACTCCAGCAGGGACTCCCGCACCGAGTCGCTTGCGCTCTCGCGGTAGCGCCGCTCGATGTTCTTGAGCACTCCTTCCCATTCGCTCTCGTAGTCGTCCTTATGGCGGCCCTGTTCCAGGTGAAAGCGCAGAGTCTTCCCGGGTACCCCGAGCAGAATCGCCTTCGTGGCGGCCTCGCTGTGGTCCCCCCAGGGAGCGCCGAGATCAAACTTGAAGGTCTTGGCGAGCGTCGGCAGTACCACCTTGCGGAGATAGCCCGAGGGTTCACCCCAGGGGAGAATCACCCCCTCGAGGATCGAGATGCTGGGGTCGCCGAGGACCAGGTCGGCGTTCACCTCGCGCCGGGTGCCGAGGCCGTGGCAGTCGGGGCAGACGCCGAAGGGGGAGTTGAAGGAGAACTGGCGGGGTTCGAGCTCGGGGAGGGAGAGGCCGCAGACGGGGCAGGCGAACCTCTCCGAAAAGAGAACACTTTCCGCGCCGGGCGGGACGGCGGGACGCCGGGACGGCGGTCCGTCCTCCCGCCGTTCCGTCGTGCCGCCGTGTCGCACCACCTCCACCACCCCCTCGGCCGCCTTCAAGGCCGTCTCAATCGAATCGTTCAACCGGCTGCGGTCCGCCGCACGCACCACTAACCGGTCCACCACCACCGCGATGTCGTGGTTCTGGCGACGATTGAGTGCCGGGACTTCGGAGAGATCGTAGGTGGCCCCGTCCACCCGCACCCGGACGAATCCCTGTTTGCGGGTCTCTTCGAACAGTTCGCGGAACTCCCCTTTGCGGCCGCGCACCAGCGGGGCCAGGATCTCGATCCGGGTCTCCTCGGGCCAGCCCAGAATGGTGTCGGTGATCTGGGCCGCGCTGGAGCGCTCCACCGGACTGCCGTCGTTGGGACAGTGGGGGACACCGGCGCGGGCCCAGAGGAGGCGGAGATAGTCGTAGACCTCGGTGACGGTGCCGACG
>JBGPJS010000296.1:0-5449 GCA_041485505.1 Gemmatimonadota bacterium
CGATGGCGTTCTCGAAATCGGCGTCGCTGAAGAAGATGTTGGGGGACTTGCCACCCAGCTCGAGGGAGACTCGCTTGAGCTGATCGGCGGCGCTCCGCATGATGATCTTGCCGACCTCGGCGCTGCCGGTGAAGGCGATCTTTCGAACGTCCGGGTGCGCGACGATGGGGGCCCCAGCACCCGGGCCGTCACCGGTGACGACGTTGATGACGCCCGGTGGAAGCCCGCAGGCCTCGAAGTCACGGGCTAGCTCAAGCAGAGTCAGCGGAGTCTGCTCCGCCGGCTTGATGACCACGGTGCACCCGGCCGCGATGGCGGGGCCCAGCTTCCAGGCCGCCATGGTGAGCGGATAGTTCCAGGGGATGATCTGCCCCGCGACACCCATCGGCTCCCGCATGGCCAATGCGACCGCATCGGCGGGAACCGGGAGCACCTCGCCGTTGATCTTGGTGGCCAGGCCGCCGTAATACTCCAGGCAGGTCGCGGTGTCGTCCATGTCGTATTCCGACTCGACGATCGGTTTGCCGGAGTTTCTGGTTTCCAGCTCGGCCAGCTCGGCGCGCCGAGCCCGTACCCGCTCGGCCAGGCGGAAGAGGATCCGCCCCCGCTCCTGGGCGGTGCCGGTCTTCCAACCACCGTAGAAGGCCTTCTTCGCAGCCGCGACCGCCTTATCGATGTCGGCGGGACCGCCAGCGGGACAGGTGGCGATGACCTTTTCGGTAGAGGGATCGAAGACGTCAAAGGTCTTCTTCGATGCGGCATCCACGAACTTGCCGTTGATGTACATCTTGTAGGCTTTCACGATCGGGCTCCTGGGCTGAATTATTCAGTACGGGTCGAGTGATGCTCGACCCCTACTCAATACCTTCATCTGTCTTTCAAGATCTCCCTTGCCGCATTGTACCCGCACGCCCCCATCACCCCACCACCCGGGTGGGTCGCCGCCCCGCACATATAGAGTCCCTTGATCGGGGTCCGGTAGTCGGCGTAGCCCGGCACCGGCCGCATGAACGAGAGGCTCGAGAGCGACATGGTCCCCTGCATGATGTTGCCGCCGGTGAGCCCATAGCGCGACTCGATGTCCACGGGGCTCAGTACCTGGTAGTTGATGACCGATTTCCGGAAGTTGGGCGCGTACTCGGTCATGATGTCGATGCAACGCTCGGCGTAGCGCTTCTTGTTCTCCTCCAGCGTCCCCGCGTCGAGCGCCAACTGGTAGGGAAAATACTGGGTGAACATGGACATCACATGTTTGCCCGCGGGTGCCACCGTGTTGTCGAGTGAGGAGGGGATGGTCGCTTCGATGACCGGCGAGGCCGAGATATGCCCATACTTGGCGCGGTCGTAGGCCTTTTCGATGTATTCCCGGGTGGGACAGAGGTGAATGGTGCCCCGGTGCTGCGGCCCGGCGGTCTTCCCCGGGAGGCAGGTGAAGTCGGGCACCTCGGAGAGCGCCAGGTTGAGCTTGCAGCTGGCGCTGGCGTAATCGAGGTGGCGGACCGACTCGGCGAATTCGGGCTGCAATTCCGCCGGATCCATGAGCCGGAGGAAGGTGACGTTGGCATCGACGCCGGAGGCGACCTTCCTCGCGCTCAGCTCGGTGCCGTCCTTCAACACCACGCCGGCCGCGCGGCCGTTCTTGACGAGGATCCGTGACACTTCGGCGTTGACCCGGATCTCGGCGCCCTTCTCGCGCGCCGCCGAGGCAATCGCGTTGCTCAGGCCACCCATGCCGCCCCGCACGTATCCCCACACTCCGCGCACCCCGTCGCATTCGCCCATAACATGATGGAATAGAACGTACGCCGTTCCCGGCATCGACGGGGTGGCGAACGCGCCGATGATCGCATCGGTCGCCACCGTCGCCTTGAGCTGCTCCGATTCGAACCAACGGTCCAGGATCGGATTGGCGGCCCCGGTGAGAATCTCGATCGCCTTCTGGCCGTCGGTGCCGAGTTTCCTGAAGGCGAGGCCCAGCTGGAGGAGCTGGATGAGATTCCCCGGTGCCATCGACCAGGGGTTGGGTGGGGTCTGCACCAGGGTGGGCTCGAGGAACTGGGCCACTCGCTCCAGCATGGCCTCGTACCTCGGCAGGCTCTCGGCGTCCCGCGTGGAGAACTTGGCCACTTCGCGGTGGGTCATCGCCTTGTCAGGTCCCATCAGGAGGTAGCGCCCGTCGGGAAACGGGGTGAAACTCGAGGGGCTGCGGGGCAGCATCTCGAAGCCGTGCCGCTTGAGCTCGAGGTCGCGGATGATTTCGGGACGAAAGAGGCTGTTGACGTAGCTCGCGGTGGAGACCTTGAAGCCGGGCCAGAGCTCCTCGGTCACCGCGCAACCGCCCACCAGCTCGCGGCGCTCGAGAACAAGCACCTTGCGGCCGGCGCGGGCCAGATAGGCGGCGGTGACCAGGCCATTGTGTCCGGCGCCGATGATGATGGCGTCGTAGATCGTGGTCATTGTACTCCTCAGTTCACGTCACATGGTAAGCCGTAAGCAACAAGCGGTAAGCGGGGAGCAGGCCTTCCATCCCCTGCTTGCTGTTCACTGTTCACTGCTCACGGTTCACGCTGTCCGGTCCTCCCGCATCAATCTCGCCGATACCACAATGACAACCAGCGACAGCGCGAAGATCACCGTCGCCGCCGCGTTCACTTCCGGGGTGATCCCTCGGCGGAGCAGGCCCCAGATCTGGAGCGGGAGGGTGTTCTGCCGGCCGATCAGGAAAAACGAGACCGCAATCTCGTCCAGGCTCAGCGTGAACACCAGCAGCCCCGCGCCCAGCACCGCGGAACGGATGTTGGGTAGGGTCACATTCCAGAACGTCTGCCACTCATTGGCGTACAGGTCCTGGCTGGCCTCTTCCTGGGCCCGGTCGAAGCGCTGCAGCCGGGCGTAGACCTGGGTTACCACGATCGAGGTGAGCGCGGCGCCATGGCCCAGGACCAGCGGCCAGCCCGGAACGAAGGGAGAGCCGCTGGACAGACTGAAGCCCACGAACTTGAAGTAGGTGAGCAGCGACACTCCGGTGATGATACCCGGGAGGATCAGGGGCAGCAGGACCAGCCGACGGAAGGCGGTCTTCCCCGGGAAATCGAAGCGATCCAGCACGAACGCACCCGGCACTCCTACCGCGAGCGCGAGGGTCACGGCCAAGAGTGCCAGTTTGAAGCTGGCCAGCGCCGCGTCGATCATCCCTCGGTCGTGGGCCAGCGCTCGGTACCACCTGAAGGTGCCGAGCTTGAGCGGCCAGGCCACAATGGCCGCGTCGTGGAAGCTGTAGATGATCACCACGACGAGCGGGAGGTAGATAAAGAGAAAGACCGCGGTGCCTGTCGCCCAGAGCGCGGCGGACAGGCGGTCAGGCGGGCGGGCGGGCGGGTGCGCCGGTGGGCCGGATATGTCCCGGCTACCCGATTCTCCCGCGCGCACGGTCCCAGGCGTGCCGATCATCGCACCGTTCCGGCGAGGTTCTCCATTCCGCCCGCCTGCCCGCCTGCCCGCCCGCCCGTCTCTCCAGCGTAGTTCAACGCCACCTCCAGCTTGTTAGCCAGCCAGAGCAGCGTGAGTGTGAGGCAGAGCATTATCACCGACACCGCCGCGCCGAGGGGCCAGTTGTAGGCCACGCCGAACAGACTCACCACCAGATTCGAGACCATCAGTGCGCTGTCGTTGCCGCCCAGAAGCTGCGGGGCCACGAAGTCCCCCATGCTCAGGACGAACGCGAAGGTACATCCCGCGATCACGCCCGGCAGCGAGAGTGGGAGCACCACGTGCCAGAACGTCTTCCACCGCCCGGCATAGAGATCCTGGCTGGCCTCCTTTAAGGACACCGGGATCGCTTCCAACACCGCGTAGATCGGCATCAGGGTGAAGGGGGTGTAGATATGAATCAGGGCCAGGATCACCGCCCACTTGCTGTAGAGCAGAACGGACAGCGGTTCCTGGATGATCCCAAGGGAAATCAGCAAGCCGTTCAGCACTCCCTCCTGTCCCAGGATGATCTTCCAGGCATAGGCGCGGACCAGGTAGCTCACCCACAGCGGGATGATCACGGCCATGTACATCAGGTTCTTGTGCGTCTTCACCTTGAACGCGAGCAAGTAGGCCAGCGGGTAGGCCAGAAGGAGCGAGGCGATGGTAACGCGCGCGGCAATCCCCGCCGAGAAGAGAATCGTCCCGGTGTACAGGGGGTTGCCAAAGAGTCTGGCGTAATTCTCGAGGGTGAGCTCGTGAGTGAGGTTGCCGTCCACCAGCCGGAAGAAGGAGTGCAGAAACAGAAACAGGTAAGGCAGCAGCAGGAGCACCGTCACCCAGCCAACCGGAACGACGCTGCCGAAGAAGGTCTTGAGACCTCGGTGGCGGCGGATGTAGTCCAGGGCGGTGCGGCGGTACGGCGGTACGGCGGTCGCTGACCCCAGGCCCGCGGGTCCCCCCATCCGCCCTCCCCCCGTCCCGCCGTCAGTCACTGACACACACTCCCTGCTCGGTAGGCCAGCTGACTCGCACCGTGTCTCCCTTCGCGGCCGGGGCGCTGCCAGTGGGCGTGTGAAACACCAAGCCGCTGCCGTCGGGCAAGGTCAGGTAGGTCTTGGTCACCGATCCGACAAATACCGATTCGCGCACGGTGCCCTGCAGGATATTGGGGCCGCCCCCAGCCACGGAGATGAATTCGGGCCGGACCGAGAGCCACGCCTCCGCGCCGGGCGCCATCGAACGCGAGGCGCGGGCCCGCACGGTGCCGCCGGCGAGTGACATCCTTGCCTCCTCGCCGGTGACTTCAAGCACGGTTCCCTTGATCAGGTTGGTCTCACCGATGAAATCCGCGACGTAGCGGGACATCGGCCGATCATACATTTCCTGCGGACCCGAGAGCTGCTCGATCCGTCCGTTGCGCATCAGTGCGATCCGGTCGGACATGGTGAGGGCTTCTTCCTGGTCGTGGGTGACGTAGATGAAAGTGATGCCGAGCTGCTTGTTCAGCGCCTTGAGCTCGAGCTGCATTTCCTTGCGCAGCTTGAGGTCGAGCGCACCCAGTGGTTCATCCAGCAGCAGCACCAGGGGCTGATTGACCAGGGCCCGTGCCAAGGCCACCCGCTGCTGTTGCCCGCCGGAGAGCTGTCGGGGCGCTCGTTCGGCCAGGTGCCCAAGCTTGACCATCTCCAGGACTCGCTCCACCCGGGTTGCGATCTCCGCCCTGGGTACCCGCTTCATGCGGAGGCCGTACCCGATGTTGTCCCGGACACTCATGTGCGGAAACAGGGCGTAGTGCTGGAAGACGGTGTTGATGTCCCGCTTGAACGGGGGGAGCAGGGTGATAGGGGCCCCCTGCATGAGGATCTCCCCTGAAGTCGGCAGCTCGAACCCCGCGATCATCCGGAGCGTCGTCGTCTTGCCCGAGCCTGAGGCGCCCAGAAAGGTCAGGAATTCACCCGGCGCGATGGCGAGGGAC
>JBGPJS010000297.1:0-5445 GCA_041485505.1 Gemmatimonadota bacterium
CTCAGCACCCAGCACCCAGCCCCCAATTCTCGGCCCAGGAGCTCCCCCTGCAGCAGATCAAGGGCACCGTCCTCAAGTCCCGCCTGTTGTTCGTGGAGGAACACTCCGGCGCCGATGGTTCGCGCCGGGTGCTTGAGTGCCTCCCGCCGGAGGACCAGAAAGCCTTGAGTACCATCCTGCCGGTTAAGTGGTATTCATTCGAGCTGGGCAAACGGCTCGACGACGCCATCGTGACGGTACTGGGCGGCGGCCAGCCCACGTTTTTCATCAAGCTGGGGGAGGCGTCCGCGGACAAGAATCTCACGACCGTGCATCGCGGGTTTCTGACGCCCGGCAACGTGCAGGGGTTTCTAAGCAAGGCGCCCGCGATCTACGCGCTGTACTACGAGACTGGCCGGCGGGAGTACCAGATGACCGGCGAAAAGGAAGCGGTTCTCACCACCTACGACGCCGAGACCTTCAGCGCACCGGATTGCCTCACCGTCATGGGCTGGCACCGCAAGGCCCTGGAGATGTGCGGTGCCCAGGGGGTGCAGATCCGGGAAGAGGAGTGCCGGGCCAAGGGTGGGGAGGTGTGTCGGTATCGCGTTAGCTGGCAGTAGGGTCCGCCCCTCCCGTCCCGGTCTCTCGTCTCGTCTCTCTCTTCTCACACCCTCCTCGCCGCCGGGGCATACCCCAGGGCCCGATTGAGGAACCGCACCAGTGGGGTGAGCGCTTGGAAATCCCGCTCCAGAATCCGGGGCAGCCCGCGGCCCAAGGCCTCCTTCCGGCTCAGCTCGCGGCCGACTGTGAACGATCGATACCGGAGCCAGCGTTGAGCCGGGTGATCGAGAGGGTACCCGCGTGGCAATCGCTTCAGCATGTCCTCTTCATCGAAGGGGCCGAAGCGCCGCCGGAACCCCGGGGCTAGAACGATCGCCTCGAAGGATTGCTGCTGCTCGATGATGGCTTGCCGGATCCGATCTAGGGAAGGACGCGGTGGCATCCAGATGCCCCCGCCGACGAAGCGCTCTTCCGGGGCCAAGTGGAAGTAGAATCCCGCGCCTCCCCCCGCGGCCTCCCCACCAACGCCGGGTCCCGCGTCACGGTGGTAGAACCAGCAGGCGGCGTGGGTCTTGTAGGGGGACTTGTCTCGGGAGAACCGAACGTCTCGATGGATCCGGAAGATCGAGCCCTTGGGGTCGCCGCTGATCTCTGGCGCGATGCTCGCCAATCGCACGTCCACCGCTTCGACCAGCGCCTGCAGCGGGAGCTTCACCTCTTGCTCATAAACCGCGCGGTTCTTTTCGAACCACTGGCGGGTATTACGTCGCTTGAGGCGACGGAAGAAGTCGAGTGCGGCAGACCGGAAACCGGGAAATTCAGACATCACTCTCTCCTCCAATGTCGCCGGGCAGGCGGTGACCAGGCCCTCCTTGTCCCCGCGGGTGAGCCGTTTGATGGCCCACTCCCGCCTGAGCGCGGCGGAGCGGTCCGCGGCTGGTTCCACCAGGACGAGAGCCACGGGACGTCGGGACCGGGTGTAAGCCGCACCGCGGCCCTCGTTGTGCCTCCTCATGCGCCTGGCCGGATCCGTGGTGACGCCCGTGTAGAGACTGCCATCCGCACAACGGGCGAGGTAGACGTACCAGGGCATGGACGAAGAAGGTATTCCGGTGGGGGTGCAGGGTATAGGGCGTAGGGTGTAGGGTAGGACACGAGGGGCACACTCAACCAAGGCAGTGCTCCGAAAGAGCCTCTCACCGTCGAGCCAATCCCCCAGCCCACACCCTACACCCCACACGCTACACCCTGTAGCTTCCAGTCATGCCCCCTGAATCGACGCCCACGGAGCGGCCCTCCGGTTCCCGCCTCCGCTTCAGTGGTCGAACGCTACCCGATCAGCGGACGCTGCTCTCCTGGCTGTTCGCCGGCCGCATGTTGTTGGCGGTGGCGATCCTCCTCGGTGGGGCGATCGTCTGGACCACGGAGCCGGCGGTCTCGTTCATCGTCAGCATCGTGGTTATCCTCGCTTTCACGGCGACCGCCTATGGCTACTGGGCGGTGTGGCTCCGCGGCCAGGTCCCGGGCGAGGTCTTCCTGTGGTGCCAGGCGCTCGCCGATCTCGGATTGGTGACCGCGCTGGTGCATTTCACCGGCGGATCCAACAGCGTCTTTTCCGCGTTCTACGTGGTGGTCATCGTCGCCTACGCCCTTCTGCTTCCGTTTGGGGCCGGGGCCGTGGTGCCTGTCATCGCGTCGGTGGCGTACTTCGCGGAAGTGAACCTCACGCACCGGGGTGTGGCGGAACTGGGCTTCTGGGGACAGATCATCGTCTTCCTCGCTGCCTTCGGTGTCACCGGGGTACTGAGCGCCAGCCTCCGGCAGGCCGGCGCGGAACGGGAATCGCTCCGCACGGAGCTGCAGCGGGTCCGCCTCGAAGCGGACGACATTCTGCGCAACATCCGGTCCGGGGTCCTCACGGTGGACGGTTCGGGCCGCCTGGCGTTCATCAATCCCATGGGCGAGCGCCTGCTGCAGATCGACGGCGGTTCCATGACCGGACTGCCGATCCTGGATCAGCTCAAGCTCCGCTCGCCGGAACTCTGGGCCGCCTTGGTCGCCGGCATCCGCCACGGCCGCAAGGTGACCCGATCCGAAGGGATGGTCCAGCACAACGATGGCCGGATGTTTCCTATCGGCCTCAGTACCACCTCATTCGAACGGGATTCGGACAGCCTTCCCTCGGTGACCGCCATCTTCACCGATATTTCCGATCTCAAGCGGCTGCAGGAGCTCCATCTGCGGGCCGAGCGGTTGGAGGCGGTGGCCGCCCTGAGTGCTTCGCTGGCTCACGAGATCCGGAATCCGCTGGCCTCGATCCGCAGTTCGGTGGAGCAGCTGGCCCGGTCCGCCAGGAGCGATCCCGATGAGCGCTTCCTGGCCCAGTTGATCGTGCGTGAGAGCGACCGGCTGAGTCGCCTGCTGAGTGAGTTTCTCGACTTTTCCCGGGTCCGCGCCTCCCGGTTCGTGCCGGTGGATCTGCAGGCCGTCGTCATGGCGGCGGCCCGCCTGGTCCGCGAGCACCCGGACTGCGGGGCCGAGACCGAGATCAAGATTCTGGGCAGCCGAACCGTGCTGGATGGCGACGAGGACCTGCTGCACCGGGTGGTGGCCAACCTGCTGCTCAATGCGGTTCAGGCCGCCGGCGGCCGGGTCGAGATCACCGTCACCACCGGCCTCGCCAAGCCCGCCGAGCTCCCCACCGGGAGCGGGATCGAAAACCCGGTACGCCTTGAAGTACGTGACAACGGCCCCGGGATTCCCGAAGATGTCCGAAGCCGGCTTTTCGAACCCTTCGTCACCGGCCGCAGCGGCGGCACCGGCTTAGGCCTGGCCATCGTACAACGCGCTGTGGAGGCCCACCGGGGTCTGGTACTGGTGGACTCCCGTACCGGTATCGGCACCACCTTCACTATTTTCTTCCCGGCCCGCTGGTCCGCAGAGGAAGCCGCATGAGCACCAAGCCTTCCGTGCTCGTCATTGACGACGAGTCCGCCATCCTCGACACCCTTCGGATCCTACTCAAGAAGGAGGGATTCGACGTCACCACCGCCCAGGGCGGCAAGCCGGGCATGGAGCAGATCCGCTCCGGGACCCATGATATCGTCCTGTCCGATGTCCGAATGCCCCAGGTCACAGGTCTCGATATCCTGCAGGCGGCGCGGGAACAGGATCCGATGACTCCGGTCATCCTCATGACCGCGCAGGCCTCGCTCCAGACCGCCATCGGCGCGGTCAACGCCGGGGCTTTCTACTACATCCAGAAGCCCTTTTCCAACGACGAGCTGGTGGCCATTCTGCGCCGCGCCTGCGATTACCGCGCGGTGCGGGTGGAGAACAAGCAGCTCAAGCAGGAGATCCGCCGCCGGGACCGGACCGGCAAGGGGCATCCCATCGGCAAAGCGAAGCGATTCCTCGAAGTGCTGAAACTCGCCGAGCAGGTGGCCCCCACCGATTCCACGGTGTTGATCCAGGGGGAGAGCGGCACCGGCAAGGAGGTCATTGCCCGCTACATCCACAATATGTCCAACCGTGCGGAAGGACCCTGCCTGTCCATCAACTGCGGCGCGCTACCGGAGAACCTCCTGGAGAGCGAGCTCTTCGGCCACGTGAAGGGGTCCTTCACCGGGGCGGTGCGGGACAAACAGGGCCTCTTCGCCGCCGCGCGAAGCGGGAGCTTCTTCCTCGACGAGGTGGGCGAGATGCCCCCGCCCCTTCAGATCAAGTTGCTGAGGGTGCTGCAGGAGCGGGAAGCCATACCGGTGGGTGCCACCGAGGCCATACCGGTCGACGTGCGAATCATCGCGGCCACGAACCGGGATCTCGAGGAGGAAGTCCGCCGCGGCAACTTCCGGTCTGATCTCTTCTACCGACTGAACGTGATCGCGATCCAGCTCCCCCCGCTCCGGGAGCGGCGGGAGGACATCCTCCTGCTCATCGAGGCCTTCCTCCAGCGCCAGGCGACCGAACAGGAGGGCACCCCCAAGGCCCTATCCGCCGAGGCGCTCGATGCGGTCATGGTCTACGACTGGCCCGACAACGTGCGCGAGTTGGAGAACGCGCTCGAACATGCGGGAATCCTCACCCGCGGTGACATCATCGAGCCTGCCGCGCTCCCGGAGCGGATCACCAAACGCCGCAAGGAGCCGCTGGTGGCCGACCGCTCCTACCAGAACCCCACCCTCGAAGTGATCGAGCGGGCGTACATCATGTGGGTGCTGCAGTCCGAGGGGGGGAATAAGACCCGCGCGGCGGAGATCCTGGGGATCGATCCCTCGACCCTTTACCGAAAGCTCAGTCGTTACGAAGAGCAGCCTCCCGCATGAACCGCCAGTGCCGAGAGTCTCTTGCCGCCTTCTGCCGGACCCGCCCGCCCGTTTTTCGCAGAATTCATTGGTTGGGGGCCGTCGCATGGCCAGTGGGCGGAGCCGGCTGAGAGAGTTTAAGCGATTCTCTTGAATGAAGTTGTAGCGACTTTTCGGCCCGTGGCATATGGGTTGCCTTGCTTGTGGGCGGCGGTAAGCGGTCCCGGAGCTGGCGCTCCTTCACTATCTACCTTTACTGTCGTCCCGGAGGCGGTATGAATCGCAAGGGCTTTACCCTCATCGAACTTCTGATCGTGGTGGTGATCATCGGCATTCTGGCCGCCATCGCCATACCGAAGTTCGCCAACACGAAGCAGAAGGCGATCGTCGCCTCCATGAAGTCGGATCTGCGCAACCTCGTCACCGCGCAGGAAGCCTTCTTCTCGGATAACAATGACTACGCCGGCGCAGTGGCGGCCGCGCAGGTCAATGGTACCGGCGGCGCGGGCAAGGTGACCTTCACCCCCAGCACCGGCAACGTCCTGGTCCTGACCTACATCAACGCGTCAGGCTGGAAGGCCACGATGACCAACCCCGC
>JBGPJS010000298.1:0-5428 GCA_041485505.1 Gemmatimonadota bacterium
ACCGGACCGGCTTCGACATCGACCAGGCTGATGAGCTTGCGTTGGCCGAGTCCGGCGTTACATGGGAACAGATCAATAACGCTGCTATTGCCACGGCATCGGAATTCCTTGGGCCCTATACCGCAGAAGCCAAGCAGGAGTCGCTGGATCGCATTCGGAGGTTTGTGGAGGAGGAGGAGCCTCGGTACAGGATCTTGCTGAACTCGAAGTCAGCAGATCTTTCAAACCTCCCGGGCACTATATCGAACGAGCGCCTTGAAATCGAGCTGCACAAGCGCCTTGCGACCCTTCGTCACGATCTGAAGGTCGATGCTGCGAAGCGACTGAGCGGAGTGCCGGCGGATCAGGAGGAGTACCGCCAGTTTGAGGACGATGCGATCCGGACTATCGGCGACTTGCATGAACTTGCGAAGGCAGATTTGGCGGAGTACGTCCTGCACCGGCGGATCGTCCTAGACTTCTTTGCGAAGATGCTTGGCCTCATGGACACCGGGCGATTTGCCCGGGAAGACGCACTGCACGGCCTATTTTTCCCGCTCCGGAAGACTTCCGATGAAGTTGACTATGAGGACCACAATCTGTGGGTGATAGACGAGCGACTAGCATTCCATCACTACCTTGCCTCTGACATTCGCCTGGACTCGCAGGAGGGCGCGCCCGTTGACGCGGACAGCCCACGGCGGCCTGACCTCGCCATCTACAATCGGAAAATGGCCTTCGCGGCAGAGGACCTGCGGCCATTTGCGTCTGTTGTCCTCGTTGAGTTCAAGCGCCCGGAGCGCAATGACTACACTACCGATCAGAATCCGGTCCCGCAGATGTACGACTACATCCGCGATCTCCGAGAGGGGCGTGCGAGGTATCCGGATGGCTCGGCTGTTGACCGGATTGAGGAGACGGTTCCGTTCTTCTGCTACGCTGTTGTGACCCTCGATGCCAGCTTACGGAAGCAGCTCGAAAATCTCGACTTCACGCTTGGTCCCGATGGCCAGAGCTACTTCACGTTCAACAAGATTCTCCTGGCCTACGTTGAGGTATCCTCATATGCGCGGGTTTTGCAGGAGGCTGTGAAGAGGAACAAGGCCTTCTTCGACAAGCTTGGACTTCACACAGGGTTGAATCGCCGGTAGCGCATCATTCTCCGGACGCGGTAGTCCTTACTTTCGCATCGTCTTGAAAAGAGCCGGACCTACTGCACTGGAAACTCGCTGGGGATCTTGCCGAACTGTCCTACGGCCTCCATCAGCGCGAACAGCGGGACAGGATTTGCCAGCACGGTCATGGGTTCATTGGGCAGGTGCGCCAGCCCTTGCTCGCGGGGTGCGGGGGCGCCTTCCGGCCCGTAGTGGTATGGATGGTTGGTCAACACCACCAAGTTCCACGGGCTGCAACCGCCGTTCTTGTGTAGCGGGGCATCTAGCATTCCGATCATTTCCTTCAGCCAGCCGTCCACCTGATCACGAGGTGCCTCCGCCGGCAAGTTCTGATCTAGGAAGATCACACGCGGGTGTGGCGTGGGCTTCTCCAGGGCCTCCCTCAGCAGCCGACGCAGGCCCGCCGTCCACTCGGCCCGATCCTTCGGGGTGCCGCGAAAGCCGAGCACTCCACTCCGGTGCTTGCTCTTCGCCTCAACAGCGACCACCTGTCCGGTGGCAAGATGCGTCGCTATGAACTCGTGGTGTTGGCTCCGCGGGTCCGTTTCATCCTCGAAGGCAATTGTGTACCCGGCCCGGAGAAACGTTGCGATAACGAATAGCTCGTATCGCGCGCCTTGGAACTGGTCGGGGTGGCGGAGCCGCTGAAGCATGCGGTCCTGCAGCAAAAGGTGATCGCGGACGATATAGAGGTCGTAGGCGAGCGCGAGGTAGGCTTGTGTGGGCCCGTCGGGGATGCCTTCGCGCCGACCTCCCTCCACCGGTGTGCCTGACTTCAAGAAACGGGTGAGGCCATCGTGCCACTGCATGATCGGGTGGCGGTCGGCCAGGGGCTTGGCCAGGTCGGCCTGGCCCCACTCAAGCGTCATCACGTCCCTGATGTAGAACAGCAGGAAGTCCACGAAGGTCTTCCACTCCTTGCCCCAGTAAATGCGGTTTCCGACCCCGACGATCTTGTGGCCCTGAAATTCAGTGTGGATGATCGGGCGCACCTGCCCGAAGCGCTGTACGCGTGTCTGCTCGGCCTGCATTTTTGCGACGATTTCGGGTGGGAGCGGGCGGGGCCCACCCCGGGGCTGAGCACGGGAGAGGGCTTCTTCCTTTGGCAGGCAGCACTTCTTGTACTTCTTGCCCTGTCCGCAGGGGCAGGGGTCGTTCCGACCAACGCGCGACATTGTCCTTGGGTTCCTTGGCAACCGCCGGAGGGAAAGCTGCGCAGGACCGGAGCGAAAGACAATTGGTGAGTGTGGGGGCAGGGCCGGTTTGGGCCCGGAGTCAGAGGTCACCACTCCGTAAACTGCGACCCTCTTGCGGTAACTCTCGCCCGGTGGGAGCGTCCTTAACGCACCGGGCGGCCTGACCTTCCGCAAACTCATGGTGACTCGGGCGATGTGTCGGGGCCTTCTTGAAATCCCAAGGGGGCAACCCCATGCGGGTTCGATCCCCGCCCCGAGCATCGAGTTGTCAGGTCGCGGCGAAGGTCATGACAAGAGCACCTCACGAAAACGGCGCACCGGGCGGTGCGCCGTTTCGCATTCGGTGGGACCAGCCTACCTCAATCGCACGCGGCGTTCTTCCACACCACCGGCAGCAACGCGGCACTGGCCGGGTTCGGGCTCACCGAAGAGCCGACAATGGTGCCGCAGCGGTTCACATTCACCGGGCCGGAGAAATGGAAACCCTTGGCCGGTGCCAGATCAGGCAGGATCTGCAACACGCCTTTGAACTTGGTCAGCCCGGTGACACCGCCGCTATTGACCAACCCGACCACGCGACCGGGATCGCTGACCGCCAGCGCCTCGGAGTGGGCGCCGAAGCCGAGATCAAACATGCCACCGCCTGGCGTCCAGCTGAAGGCGACCTCCGGGTCAGGGGGGCGCAGCTCGGCGAACCCAACCACCCTGAGCGAATTGTTGATACCCAACCCGTTGCTCAGGGCACCGCCGAGAGTACCGAGATCGACCTCCACGCCGTCGTGCCGCCAGAGGTGCGCGTGCTCGCTGGTCGCGCCGAAGGGAATGGTCCAACCCGCAATGTCGCCGGCGTCATTGATGTCGAGCGCGATACTGGTGCCGCCGGGAGGGTTCAGGTCGGTGATACTGCCCGTCGGGTCCCACTTGGCGGCGTGAACCGTGCCGAAGCTGTCGGCAGCCCAGCCGACCACGGTCCCGGTCGCGTTGATGGCCTGGGCAATGTTGGCGTTCCCGCCGAGATCCGGCAGGGCCAGCATTCCGGTCGCCCGAGTCCAGACGAACGCGCGCGCGAAGGAAACCGCCGAACCAAAGGCAAACCCGACGACGGTTCCCGCCTGGTTGAGATCGTTCGCGATGTCACTGGGGAGGCCCGCAAGGTTGCCGAGATCCTGCACCCGGTCATTCGGGTTCCACCGCACGGCTGAGTAGAAATCGTTCCCCTGGACAAAGCCGGCGATGACCCCGGCGTCGTTGATTCCGCGCGCTTCGCCCGTGAAGGTCTTGGCGGGCAGGGGAAGCGCCTGGACCGTGTAGACCGCGGGAGCGGCGGTGGTAGAAGTGGCGGAGAGGTCTGGTGCAGTGGGGTTGGACGAACTGGTGTCGCTGCAGGCCGAGAGGCCGAGCCCAATCAGGGTCACGGTGAGCGGAAGAGTGGTACGGGTACGCATGGGGCCTCGCGGTGGCTGGGGAGTTTCAAGGCGGATATCATACGGGCACTGTCAAGAGACGCCACCAGCCTCAGCAATCTTCCCGTCCGATCCTGATTCGCCGGCGCCACAGATGTGCCGAGAGCCCGCACCGCTGCGGCTGTGTCGCCACACTGAACGCGTTTCCCAGCCTTGGCTCAGACTCCTCGATTCACGAAAACCGCAGAGACGCAGAGGACGCCGAGGCGCCTGGCCACCCTTGCTCAGACCCTTTGCGGTCTCGGCGCCTTTGCGGTTCAGCTGTTAAGGGTTTTCGCACCCACGGCATTATCGTTGATACCCATGACCAGCTTCTTTGCCATCACCGCCCTCGGTTTCCTGCTCGGCATGCGGCACGCCACCGATCCCGACCACGTCATTGCCGTCACCACCATCGTGACCCGGTATCGCGACGCCAGGAGCGCGGCAGTGATCGGCCTGGCCTGGGGGCTGGGACACTCGCTCACTGTTCTGGTGGTCGGTGCGGGGATCATCCTGTTCAATTGGATGATTCCGGCTCGCCTCGGCCTCACCATGGAACTGGCCGTCGGGTTGATGCTGATCGTCCTGGGCCTGATGAATCTCACCGGCGTTCTGCCATGGGTCACCCAGCGCCTGACTATGGCCCGGAAGAACCCAGAGGAGCTGCACTCCCACGCCCATATTCACGGTGACTACGTGCATACCCATATCCATGGGCACGATCCCGACCTGCATCCCCACGCTCCCGAGCAGACCCCCATGGGCTGGCTCGACGGCCGCCTCGGAGGCCTCAGCCTCTACCAGCTCCTCCGGCCACTGGTGGTGGGCGTCGTTCACGGTCTTGCCGGGTCGGCCGCCGTGGCCCTGCTGGTGCTGGCGACCATCCGGAATCCGAGCTGGTCGATCGTCTACCTGCTGGTTTTCGGGTTGGGGACAATGCTGGGGATGATGCTCATCACGGTTGTCATTGCCTTGCCGCTGGTTTCCAGCCCGAAGAGTTTTTCCCGGGTGCAAGGGGGCCTCAGGGTTGCTTCCGGGGTGGTCAGCCTCGGTTTCGGACTCTTCCTGGCCTATCAGATCGGGGTGGTCGATGGCCTGTTTACCGGCCAACCACACTGGGCTCCGCGATGACTCGGGGGTGCGCTACCGGGCCATCTCGCGCCGCCATCATCCTCACCTGAAGTGTCTCTCCGGGCGGACCGTTGTCACTTCCCTTCCGGGACCCGGAGCAGCGCCTCGGTCTCCCAGCAGGATGGGGCGGTGTCCTGGATCACGCTGCAGGGGTTCCGCAACGTGTCACCAGACACATCGCCGGTCAGGTTGTCGTTGGTATCTTGGGTAGAGCGGGGCCCACCCCCTCCTTGCCGTTCTCGTCCCGACGGGACACTATCCCTGTGGTACCTCGCAGACCCGGAATCCAATGGCCGTCATCGATCGCCGATACGAAGCCCGCGTCCACTATCCCCACCCCAGCAAGTCTGCCTTCCTGGTGGAGGATTGGGCGCTTGATGTCATCGATCTCTCGGAGACCGGTCTCCGGTTCCGCAACTCCCCCTACATGCAGAGCACCACCATCGGCGCGCCGTTCGTGGGCATCGTGTGCTTCCGCCACGGCGAGACCGCGCCGGTCGCG
>JBGPJS010000299.1:0-5426 GCA_041485505.1 Gemmatimonadota bacterium
GCCTCGCCCATGGCGACGAGTTCACCCTGCCGCAGTCGCCGAGGTTCGATAGTCTCCAGACCTCCGCTCCGCTTCACGATCACGCAGTCCATGCGCGGTCGGATGGGCATGAGCCACCGGTTGCCGAGGTGGAGATAGGTGGGGAGGTTGGAAGTGGAGAAGAATCCTTCGGGGAGCACACCGTCGGCGGGGAGCGGTTCGAACCGCGCTTCCGGGGCCTGATTGAACGGCGGCTTCGTGAAATCGGGGACTTGGTAGGTTGCGGTGCTCATGGGTTGGACGGAAGGTAGACAGACCCCTCAGGGGATTCAAGTTATCGCGGGATTCACAGTCACTTCATCAGTTTCCGTCTAGCCTCTCACCCTCCCCACTCAGCAAGGTCTGGACTGATGCGCCCTTGCCCGGCTCGAATTCTCATGCCCCTCGCCCTCGCCGCCCTCCTGGTGGCCCGCACCGGTTTCACCCAACAGCCAGCCCAACCCGACACAGGCCGCCGGGACACCAGCGGGATCAGACTGCCCGAAGTTACGGTGACCGTCACCCGCACCGAGGAGAGGCTGGAGCGGGTCCCGGCAGCGGTCGGGGTCCTCAACTCCCGGCAGATCGGCCGTGGCAGGATGACGGTCGGACTGGATGAGGCGTTGAACGATCTCCCCGGCGTCTATGTCGCGAACCGCTATAACTTCTCGCTCGATCAGCGTCTCTCCATCCGCGGATTCGGCAGTCGCTCCAATTTTGGTATCCGCGGGATCAAGGTCCTGCTCGATGGAGTGCCCCAGACCCTCCCCGATGGCCAGAGTCAACTCACCAACGTTGACCTGGCCGGAATTGGGCGGGTGGAGGTACTCCGGGGCTCGGCCTCCTCGCTATACGGCAACGCCTCTGGTGGAGTCATCGCCCTCAGCAGCGAACCGGCGTTCGAGGACAAGTTCGGTCAGCTGATTCGCCTGGAGGGAGGCACTTCCTCCTTTTACAAGCTGCAGAGCCGGACCTCCGGACGGAGCGGCCCGGCGGACGGAACCCTCACGGTATCGCACACCCGCACCAACGGGTTCCGCCAGCAGAGCGCGGCGGAGATCACTCAGCTCAATGCGGGTCTGAACTATCTGCTCTCCAACTCCACAACGTCCTCGCTCCGCTTTGCCTACGGCGACCAGCCCCAGGCCCAGAACCCCGGCGCGCTGACCCTCGCCGAGTACCTGGCCAATCCCGACTCGGCGGCCCGCAACAACATCCTGCGGGCGGCCGACAAGAACGTGCACCAGGGGCAGCTGGCGCTGGCCCTTCGTCATTTCGGGGGGGAGGGGGGCGAAATCTCCGCCACCATCTTTGGTGTCACCCGTACTCTGAAGAATCCGCTCGCGGCCCCGCCACCCAGCGGAACCGGACCGACCGTGGGCACCTACGTGGAGATCGATCGGCAGGTGGTGGGGCTCCGGCTTTCCGGCACCACGCGGCGGGGAGGCGGGGAGGCGGCGCCACGCTTCGCGGCCGGCGTGGATGTCCAGCGGATGCGGGATAACCGGCGGAATTCCCGGGCGACCGCTGGTGTGCCGGACACCCTGATCCTCGATCAGCGGGAAACCGTCACCGAGCTGGGGCCGTTCGCCCAACTCACCTGGGCCATCGCGCCCAAGGTGTCTCTCTCCACCGGGGTGCGGTACGATCTCGTGAGCTTCGACGTCCTCGACCATCACCTGAGCGATAGCGTCGACAACAGCGGGTCGCGGACCATGAAGGCTGTGAGCGGACACCTGGCCGCGAGCTACTACGTGGGGGCCGGTTTGGTGCCTTACGCCAACGCCTCGACCTCATTTGAGACGCCCACCACCACCGAGCTGGCCAATCAGCCCAATTCCACCGGCGGATTCAACACCGGCCTCAAGCCTCAGCATGCCGTGAACCTCGAGGCCGGTGCGAGGGGCCGAGTGGGCCGGCATTTCGGATACACCATCGCGGTCTTCGCCAGCCGGATCACCGACGCCATCGTGCAGTACACCGAGACCGGCGGTCGGGCCTACTTCACCAACGCGGGCAAGTTGCACAACGACGGCCTCGAGCTCGGTCTCAATGGCTCTCCGTTCCGCGGCATCGAGCTTTTCGGATCGTATACCTACGCCCACTATCGCTTCGCGGAATACCGGATCCTGAACGGTACCGCCGTGGACACCCTCGACGGCCGCCTCGTACCGGGAGTCCCCAAGGCGTTCATCCGGCTGGGACTGCGGGCCAGCTTCCTGGGTGGCGGCTCACTGGACATCGATCACACCATGAGCTCCTCGCTCTTCGCGGACGACCAGAACACCATCGTCGTGGGCGGCTGGGGGAGGCAGAGCCCGACCGAACCGGGTGGCATCGGCATCGGGGTGACTAACGTCCGGGTTGCCTGGGAGGCCCGCCGGGGCCGGGCCAGTGGGCTCCCCTTCGTCGCGATCAACAACCTCTGGAACCGGCGCTACGTGGGCTCGCTCACCCTCAATGGCTTGGGCGGTCGGGTCTTCGAACCGGCGCCGGGACGGAATTTCTACATCGGAGCCGAATTGGGTTGGAATTCCCACCCGGCGAGAGGGGAGTAGGCTCCGCCCCCTCGCGCCGGCGCCTCCGGGGGTTATTCTTTGCGCCATGACCTCCGGCGCCCAGCGCTACCGCGAGATTTCTGACCAGGTCGGCGCGGTTCAGCTGCTCCTCGACCCGACGACCGGTGACATTGTCGAAGCCAACCCGGCGGCCGAGCAATTCTACGGCTACCCCCGCGCGGAGCTGGAGCGGCTCCGCATCACCGATATCAACACCCTGCCTCCACAAGATGTCTTGCAGGCCCTGGACCTGGCCGCCTCGGTCGGGTCGAGCAGGGCCTCGGGTTGCTGAGGAACCTCCCCTAGTCCAGTCTCTCACCCTAGGAGGAGTGGTGTCGATCTGGAAAACCGGGCGCCTCCGCGTTGGTACTCGAAGGCGTTAACTTCGAGGCCGAGAAGTCGGGCCTGCTGCCCGCATCGAAGGACATTCAGGAGCGTATCCCCGGGAAGCCGCATCCTGCCCCCAGGGCGGGGTGCGGCCAACCCATTGCCCCACCTCCGGGCCGCACCATCCAGACACCGAGATTGGGAGAATTCAGGTATGATGAAAGAATTCAAGGAATTCATCACCCGTGGAAACGTCATGGATCTGGCCGTCGGCGTGATCATCGGCGCGGCGTTCGGGGCGATCGTCAATTCGCTCGTCAACGACGTGATCATGCCGCCGATCGGCCTCCTGCTGGGAAATGTCGACTTCTCCAACCTGTTCCTGATTCTCAAGGAAGGCTCCAAGTCGGCGGCGCCCTACGCCTCGCTGGCTGAAGCCAAAGCGGCCGGCGCGGTCATCCTGAGCTACGGGGCGTTCCTCACCCAGGTCGTAAGCTTCGCTATTCTGGCCTTCGTGATCTTCATGCTGGTGCGGGCGGTCAACAAACTGAAGACGGTGAAACCCGCCGCCCCCGCAGCCCCCAGTTCGAAGGACTGCCCCTATTGCCTGTCTGCCGTTCCGGTCAAGGCCACGCGCTGCGGACACTGTACGTCCGAGATCAGAGCGGCCTGACCGGCTCCCTCGCGAAAGCCGTTAGAGCGCGCGCGCCCGGTCAGGCTCTCAAGTCTTCGGACTCGACCACCGCGGCCGCCGCGGTCGGATCCAGCGCCAGTCGCACCAGCGCGCCGGCCAGAATGGTGTTGGTGGTCGAGCGGTAGCGGTCACGGATCCGCTTGGCGCCGAGGGCGCCCGCCACGGTGAGGAGCCCATCGGTTACCCGCGCGGCGATCCGCTCCCCTGCGCGGAACTCATCCCGATCCGGGCCCGTGATGAACGACGGTCGGGCAATGACGTACGGCAGGCCGCTCGCCTGGAGTTCCTGTTCCAACCGCCACCGCACCGCGAGATACCCATTGGTGCTTGCCGCCCGCACGCCCGCTGAAGAGAGATAGATAAACTTCGGCCTTACCCCCGAGGCCATCGCGGCCCGAAGCAGAAGGGCGGTCAGGCCGTAGTCCACGGTCTGGTAGCTCGCCCCCCGGGCGCGCGTGGTACCGAGCAACCCGAACACCGTCGCGGGACGGACCCGGGCGAGCGTCTCCCCCATTGCTTCGGGCTCCCAGGGGGTCGTATCCAGCTTCGCTCCCGTGGTGCCGAACCGCTCGCGCCATTCCTCCAACCGACGGGAATCGGGCCGCACGTGAGCCACGGTCTCCACTCCGCGGCCGATCAGCAGTCGCACCACTTCCCTTCCGGTGTATCCGGTCGCCCCGGCAACGAACCCCACCGTCACCGTTCCGAGCCTCGGCGCGGAATGCTGAGCGAGTGCCAGTCCTTGTTGGCGAAATGCTTCGCCAGGAAGACGATCTGCCCGACGTGGTAGGCGTAGTGGGTGAGCTGCCGATTGATCGCCTGCACCACCGAGTGCGGCTGGCCCCGGATCATGACGGTCCGCGACAGATCGTCCGGCTTGAGTGATCGCAGCGCCTCGAACAGGCAGGACCAGCCGTCCTCCCACCATCCGAGCACCATCGCCCGCCCGGTGTCCAGCGCCACCTCGAACTCCGCCTCCCGGTTCCGGTCCGGCTTTTCTCCGTCGGTGGTAAGGAACAGGGTCCAGCGTGAGCGCATGTTGCCGGCGAGGTGCTTGACGATCACCGCGATACTGTTCGACTCGGCGTCGAGCGTCCGGGTCAGGCCGCTGTCGTACACCTGCGCGATGGCCTTCTCCCCCAACTTCTTGTAGCTGTGGAAGGTGTCGATGGCGTCATTGAGGTAGGCAGCGCCGATATCGGAAGTCATGCGAGTCTCCGCGCGAGGCCGTTAGCCGTCAGCCATTAGCCGTTAGCCATTAGTCGTTAGCCCTAGCTGTTAGCCGTTGTCCGGGTGCCATGTGGCCCCTTTGGACATGATTGCTTAGTTGAAGATCCATGGAGCCACCGAGCGCTAGTGAATAATGGCTCACGGCCAATGGCTAACGACTGACGGCTAACAGCTAATGGCTAGAGCAACGACACCGGATCCCGATCAATTACGAGCCGGACCTCCCGTCCCGCTGTGAGCCGCCCCACCGCGTACCGGACCACCCGCCCCAACTCCTCCGACGCCCCCCGGAGTACCACATGCCAGCGCCAGCGATCCTTGATCCGCGCCAGCGGGCAAGGGGCAGGACCCAGCACCCCAACCGGGAGCTGGTGTTGCCCCACCAGCCCGTGGCACCACTCGGCGACCACCGCCGCCCGCTCACCCACCGCTCCCTCGTCCTGACCCGACACCACGAGGTTCACCAGCGAGAGGTGCGGGGGATACGGGGGATCCCGCCGCTGCTCCAGTTCTTCGTTCATGAACCCCTCCACGTCGTGAAGGACCGCCCGGCGGAGGGCATGATGCGTTGGATTGCGGGTTTGCACCAACACCCGACC
>JBGPJS010000300.1:0-5414 GCA_041485505.1 Gemmatimonadota bacterium
CTGGTGCGCCACGCCCGCGAGCGGAATCCGCTGGCCGAGGAAGAGGTTTCGGGCAAAGAGGCCCTGGTGACACTCATGCCCGTGCACCGGACACTTGGTCTGCGCCTGCATCATCTGCTTGAGCTTCTCGGTGAGCCGCTGGTGCCCCTCCTCGTTGTTGGGGCGGTAGCTCAGCACGATCTTCCCCTCGCGATCGAGGCTGACCCGATTCTCGGGGTCGGGCAGATCCTCCGAGGTGAGCCAGAAATCCAGCGAATGCTTGCCCATCAGCTCGAGGGTCCACCCGGGAGCGATGGCCGGTGCCCCGGCAGCAAGGGTGTCGCCGTCCAGCTTCCCGACGAATGAAATGTGCCCCATGGGGTGGTTCCACTCCTTGGAGCCGAAATAGAAATCGTTCAACGCCAGGGATTTCTGAAAGACGGTGGGGTTGGGACACTTGGAGAGGGCCATCAACACCGAATTGATGTGGCCCATGTAGTGGCGACCCACCACGTCGGACCCGTTGGCGAGGCCTCGCGGATGCTTCTCCCCGGCCGAACGGAGCAGTAGTGCGGCCGAGTTAATGGCGCCGGCCGAGACTACGACGATATCGCCAGAGTAGGTCTCGCTGACTCCGTTCCGCTCGACCCGGACCGTGGTTACCCGGCGTCCCGAGGGATCGGTATCCAGGCGCGCGACGTATGCATTGGTCACCAAGGTCACATTGGGGTGATCCAGCGCGGGATCCACGCAGATCACCTGGGCGTCGGACTTGGCGTTGACCAGGCAGGGGTGGCCGTCGCAGGTGGCGCAGCGGATGCACGGGCTCTTCCGCCGGTTTTGCTCATTGAGCATGACCCCGATCGGCACGTGGAACGGCTGGTACCCCATCCGGGTGAAGTCGTCGCTCAGTTGCTGAATCCGCGGCTCATGGCTCACCGCGGGATACTTGTACGGCGCGCTCGCCGGCGGCTCTGTGGGATCGACACCCCGTTCACCGTGCACCTGGTAGAGGTGCTCGGCCTCGGTGTAGAAGGGCTCCAGCTCATCGTAGGCAATGGGCCAGGCCGGTGAGATGCCGCCGTAGTGGTTCAGCTCGCCGAAGTCTTCTTTCCGGAGCCGGAAGAGTGCCGCGCCATAGAATTTCGTATTCCCGCCGACGTAGTAGTTGGTATGCGGGTGGAGGGCTTTTCCGTCCTTATCGGACCAGATTTCCTTGGTGTTGTAGCGGCCTTCCAGATTGACCGCTCGGGTACTCCAGTTCTCCCTCTCGCGCGGCACATAGTCACCCCGTTCCAGAAGCAGGATCCGCTTCCCGGAGGGCGCCAGCCGGTACGCCAGGGTACCGCCGCCAGCGCCGGTTCCGATGATGATCACATCGTAGTGATTGGGCTGAGGCACCGTGGACTCCTTGGATGCGCCGTACGGCGGATTGGAAGAGGACTACAGCCTGGGCTGACCGCGCCACTGGCTCGAGGCGGTCGGGTCGGAGCAGATCCGCCCATTGGCGATGGAACCACTGGGGCCGATCTCGAACGCCATCCACATCGCCAAGCCATCGCTCGGCCGCGGAAGGTAGAATGTACCGCCGCTGGTTTCGGGACCTACCAGAATCGAATCAGAATGGTATGTCGGGCTCATGATCATAATCCCTGTCGCAAAGGGGACCGGGCCAGAGGTACGTCCGGCCGTGATACTGGAATAATGCTCTCTAGGGCGCGGGGGTTCCCGAGGGGAAATGGCGGAATGGCCGAGTGGCCGAGTGGCCGAATGGCGGAATGGCGGAATGGCGGAATGGCGGAGTGGCGGAGTGGCGGAGTGGCGGAATGGGCTCTTTGGGTTTCGCGCCAATCCGCCATTCCGCAATTCCGCCACTCCACCAATTCGCCCCTACCGACTCGCCGCCTGCATCGGCGGGAAGGCGCCCGCACCGGGGATATTGAGACGCAGCCGGTAGAGGCCGGTGCTCGCCGTGATGTACAGCGCTCTGCTGTCCTCATCTCCCCAGGCAAAGTTGGCGATATGCTCCGGTGCCGAGATGGTGCCGAGGAGCTTGCCCTCGACGTTCAGGATATAAATCCCCTTGGGGCCGGCGGCGTAGAGGTTCCCTTGCTGGTCCACCTTGATCCCATCCCAGCAGTCGTCGCCCGGCTCGGTCTTGGTGATGTCGAAGAAGACCCGGCCGTCGGAGAGGGTGCCGTCGGCGTTCACGTCGTAGCGCATGATCACCTTGCGGCTGGGATCCCAGTTGTCGACGTAGAACGTCTTCTCATCCGGTGAGAAGGCCAGGCCGTTTGGCCCACTCAGTTCCTTGGTGAGCAGCGTGACGTTGCCGTCCTTGACCCGGTACACCCCGCTGAAGGGCGTCTCCTTGGAGGGATCGCCGAACACCTTCGGGAGCCCGAACGGCGGGTCCGTGAAGTAGACGGAGCCATCCGACTTGTAGACCAGATCGTTGGGACTGTTGAGCCGCTTGCCCTCGTACCGATCGGCCAGCACGGTGATGGCACCGGTGCGCTCCACCCGGATCACCCGGCGGTTGCCATGCTGGTCAATGGTGACCCGCCCCTCGCCGTCCATCGCCAGGCCATTGGAGCCAGGCTGGTGATACTCGCCGATATTGACGCCGGCGTAGCCGCTCTTGGTGCGGTAGATCGACACTTCGCCGTTCGGAGTCCAGCGGTAGATGTTGTTCGCGTTGGGATCGCTGAACAGCAGGTAGCCGCCCTCCCGGACCCACACCGGACCTTCGAGAAACTGGAACCCTCCGGCGAGCTTTTCGACCTTCGCGTCGGCCGGAACGATGGCATTCACGGCCGGGTCGAGCCGGGTGATCCTTCCGCCCGCGTCATGCGCGACCGCCGCGGCTTCCGGGCGGTAGAAATCCAGGGTGGCCGAGCGGATCCAGATGTAGTTGCCCGGAGGATTGGAGACCGGTCCGTTCATGCCAAAGACCGCCAACGTGAATCTCTCCCCGGGCCGCGCATTCCGGGTGAGAACCACTCGATTGGGGGCATTGAAGCCCTTGACCAGGGGTCCCCCAGTCTGGCCCAGCACTACCGGCAGCTGCCCGTTGACCCAGATCTCGGCGTAGTCATCGATCACCAGCTCGAAGATCGCGGTCATGCCGGTCGGATCGAGCGCACCGACCTTCTGGGGGATCGTCACCGTCGTCCGGTACCAGTTGTAGGACAGCCGTCCATTGCCCCGGCGCTGCTCCAATGAGGGTGGATCGATCGGCTCCCAGGCCGAGTCGTCGAAGTCGGATGCCCCGGCCTTGAGCGAGATATCGTAGGTCCGGTTGGGCGGCCCGGAAGGTCTGAGGTCGGGCCCGACCGCATGGTGGTCCACCTCGATGATCTTCACGTCGCTGTATTTCCACTGGGCCCCCAGCAGCCGGGCGCCTTCATCGGTCCGGAGATCAACGATGGCCACCGGATTGCCGGTGACCGGGGCATCGGTGGTGACCTGGGCCAGGAGCGGGGCGAATCGGGAGGCCGTGACGGCGATCTGGGTCACCAGAAAGATCAAGCGTCTCATCTTAGCGCACCTTCACCGTGTAGTAGTTGATCGGCCCCTTCACTTCTTTGAACCAATGGGGGGTGCCGGCGGGGACGGTGATCACATCGCCCTTGCTGATCTTCCGGGTCTCGCCGCCCTGAATCGCGGAGCCGCGGATCTCGTCCGGCGCCACGGTCTTGGGATCGAGCGCCGTTCCCCCGGTCACGAACGTGGCCGAGCCTTCCATCACGTAGATGATGTCGGTGTCCTTGGTGTGGATCTCGGCCTGACCCGGGGTTTCCCGGCGACTGGTGTGCACCATGTAGTTCCGGCCGGTGCCGTCCAGGAGGACGGCGCCCTTGGCGAACGAGGCCGCGACCTGGTCCTTCATGAAGTAGTTCACCGACTGGGGCATGGCGCCGCTCATGCTGGTGGTATTGCTGCCCAGCGCCGCGGCACCGGCCATCGCGACCTCTTCGTCCTCCTGCGCGCTCGCCGCCCCACTCACGCCGACGCCACCGATGACCTGGCCGTCCACCAGGATCGGCACGCCGCCCTGCAGCGGAGTGAAGTCATTCAGCGCCACCATCGAGGTGCGCCCGTTCTTGATGATGTCCTCGAACACCTTGGTGGGCCGCTTGAACAGCACCGCGGTCCGCGCCTTGCCGATCGAGATGTTGGCGCCGGCGGCAAAGGTGTTATCCAGCCGCTCCACCGCCATCAGGTTTCCGCCCCCATCCACCACCGCGATCACCGCGGTGCCGGCCTTGGTCTTGGCATAGGCCACGGCCCCGGCGATGACCTGCCTGGCGCCCTCGAGCGAAAGCTCCTTCTTGTCCAGCGTCTGCGCCTGGGCGGCGCCGGTCGCGGCGGAAAGCAGCAGCACCGCGCCAATGGCCTTGGTCCAGCTCATGTCACCATCTCCTATTCAGAAAAGGAAGGCCGCCGGTGTTGGGGCGACCCACTGGGTCGCCCCTACAGTCGACGGCCTTCTTGGGTTGGCTGCTTACCTCACGACCGTATCGAACGGGGCCTCGCCGAGGACCACTTCGGCGAACGAGCACCAGATCTGCACCTTGGCCACGTCCTTGATGTAGGACGGGAGAGTGATCGACCGGTTGTACTTGTCGCCCTTGATCCGAAGCTGATTCAGCAGGTACGTGTTGCCTTTGGAATCGATGATCTGCCAGCTTGGAGCCGGGGTATCCGGAATCACAAAGTCATCCGATACCGTCAGAGTGATCTTGCCATTCTCCACCGTGGCCATGACGTTGCCGGTGTTTGCCTTGACGCCGGTGAAGCCCTTGCTGGTCCAGGTCTTCGGCGAAAAGGTGAAGGCGCTGGTCAGCGCCACGCCCGCGACGAGCGCGGTGAGCAGGAGAGCCTTGAGACTACGCATCGTTACCCCCAGAGGAATGTGGTTGTCGTTTCCGCCGGAGCACGCGCACCGGCCTTGGTATCCCACCTAATGCAGGAGGGAAGCAAAGAGTTCCCGTCACCAGGCCGCGAAGGCGGCGGCCGAGCTCTCCCGTTCGCTGATCTGCTGCAGCAGCGCGTGGAGGGCGCGACGGCCCTGCTGGCGCCAGGTCCGGACCAGCTGGAGCGAGGAGTCGAGAATCGCGGCCAGCTCCCGGAGCGGAACCTCGGCGGCCAGATCCAGCGCCACGACCACTCGGCATTCCGCGGGGACCTGACGGACGGCCGCGGCGACTTGCGCGCCGGAAAGCCGCGCGAGCAAGCGCCGGGTCTCCGCCGGATCGCGTTCGACCGCCGCGGCAGCAGCCGACGGGGCCGCGGCGGCCTCGCCCATCTGCCGGGCCATCACCGTACTGGTGATGCCGAGGAACCAGATCGGGAAGCTGGAATCGGCGGGACGCTCGTGATATCGCCCATAGGCGATCAGGGCGGCCTCTTCCACCATGGTCTCGGCCGCC